>NZ_JBNHEQ010000040.1:0-11364 GCF_050016015.1 Dapis hubbardiae BLCC-M172 | reverse complement strand
TTTAGTTTACATCTCAAAAAAGATACTATATAAAATAGCTATACATAATCTCAAATCTGAGTAATTATATCATGTGCCCCCTCCGGGGGAGCTACGAATTGCGGATAATCACTTATAATAAAGTTTTTGTTTGTAGAATTGCTCTAGCCCTATCTATAGTTAGGGCTAAAGTCCTAATACGAGCTTTAATTATAATAACTATTTAACCGAACATGATATTAGTTATTTTCTAATTTTAGGAGTCATTTAAGTTATTAGTTATAATTAGAAAGGAGGAAAAAGTTTTTTTGAAGGCTAATTATCTTGATAATTTTTTCTTGATTGATATAAAATATGTCTTATAAAATAAAATACTATATAAGGAATTTGGAAACCAAGCCTCTACAATAAAATGTTACAACCTATTTGAGGATTTCTATATAACTCTTTCTGGTAAGAGCCATAGTTCCCAAATCTCTCTCTTTTTCTTTTCTTCCCTACTCCCTATTCCCTATTCCCTACTCCCTAATTTTAAATCAATGAAATGGTGGAAAAATCTTAAAAAAAATCCTTTAGCAAGATTTGGTGCATTATTACTATTAATTTTTTATCTAGTAGTAATTGCTGCTGACTTTATTGCTCCTTATGATCCCTACTCATCTCAACCCAACGGTTCCCTACTACCACCTACTCAAATTTACTGGCAAAACCAAGCAGGTGAATTTATTGGACCACACGTTTATCCCACAACTCAAGGACCAGTAGATTTAGAAACTGGACTGCGCGAATTAAACGTAGAGTTGGATAAACCATCCCCTCTCGGTTTATTTGTTAAAGGAACACCCTATAAACTCTTGGGTATTTTGCCCTGGGATAGACATTTATTCGGAACCACAGGTGAAGGGAAATTTAATTTATTAGGTACTGACGAACAAGCGCGAGACCAATTTAGCCGTTTACTTTTTGGCGGTAGGATTAGTTTATTTATTGGTTTAGTCGGAATTACAATCTATTTTCCCTTGGGAATGATTATTGGTGGAATTTCTGGTTACTTTGGTGGTTGGATAGATAGTATTTTGATGCGTTTTGCTGAAGTATTAATGACAATTCCAGGTATTTATTTATTAGTAGCACTTGCTGCTGTATTACCTCCTGGTTTAACCAGTGCCCAAAGATTTCTCTTAATTGTGGTCATTACTTCATTTATTAGTTGGGCAGGATTAGCTAGGGTCATTCGTGGACAAGTATTATCTATCAAAGAAAGAGAATTCGTACAAGCGGTAAGAGCAATGGGGGCGAATTCTTTTTATATTATTGTTCGTCATGTATTACCCCAAACGGCAACTTATGTAATTATTTCGGCAACTTTAGCTATTCCTAGCTTTATTATCTCAGAATCAGTTTTAAGTTTGATTGGTTTAGGTATTCAACAACCTGACCCCTCCTGGGGAAATATGTTATCTTTGGCCACCAATGCTTCTATTTTAGTATTACAACCTTGGTTAGTATGGCCTCCTGCATTATTGATTATTCTGACAGTATTAGCTTTTAATTTATTAGGAGATGGGTTGCGAGATGCTCTAGATCCAAGAAATTTGCAACGCTAATTTACCAATGGATAATTGATAATTAATAATGGATAATTACCTCTGGTTAAAACCGTGAGGGAATTGAATATAAGGAAATATCCTAGAACTTTTTTTCCCAAGAGAAAGGGTCGGCTAATAAAGCTGAATAATTAATAATTAGGGTTTGCTGAAAAAGTCTTTGAGTAGGGGTAGGAGTCAGGAGTCGTAGGGGCGATTTCCTGCGGAATGCTGCGCAAAGGCGAATTGCCCGTATCAGGATAAATGGGAATTTAGAGGAGGTCGTCGGAAAAATTCTCCCTTAATTTTTCTTTCCTAGTCAGCATAAAAGGCTAACTTTTTGAACCTTTTCGACCTAAAAGTTTGTACTTTTTCCAGACCTAAAAAGGCAGTTATTTTTATCTGTCAATGCTTTTAGATTTAATCAGCAAGCCCTAATTATTCGGTAAAGTTTAAACTGCAAAAAAGAAGAGGAATGAATTTAGACTATGTTGACACTTTTACAAATATCAAACTCTTCAGCTATATACTCACTCCCTTGGCTCTAACAGGGAGGAATTTTAGGGATTGCAATAGTTTTAGGATTCTTTTTATATCTGTTAGTATTCTCGGTTCTAAAGTTTTTCTTTCGCCGTTCCAGCAATGAAATAGGTATTTTAACTATAAATATTTTGCCAACTCCTCTACTAATACTTTTTGTACTAATTGTTTTTAAAGTATTAAGTTACAGTTTAAACTTGTTAGAAAATTTACCTTTAATTCACAGATTATTAACAGCCGGAATTATTGTTGTAACTACTTATTTAATGAATCAGTTATTTACTCAAGTAATTGCTTATTCTCTCGGCAAATATGCAGAAAAAACAGAAGCAGACTGGGATGATGTTTTAATTCCCTTAATTAAAAATACTCTGCCAATTTTAGTCTACTTGATAGGAAGTTTTTTATTCCTCCAAACATTAGGAATAGATTTAAGTGGGCTATGGGTCGCATTTGGTGGTATTTCATTTGTACTCGGTTTTGCACTGAAAGATATTTTATCTAACTTTTTTAGTGGTTTGGTATTATTAGTAGATACACCATTTAAATTTGGTGATGTGGTGGCTTTAGAAGATGGCTCAGTCGCTGTAATAAAATCTATTGGTATTAGGCTGACAACTTTATATTTAATTGAAAGTCATTGTGATTTGTTAGTGCCTAATGCTGCTTTACAAAGTCAAAAATTAATTAATTTTAGTCGCCCTAATTCTAGCTATTATTATACAATAATTATACCAATTAGAGCAGATAGCGACCCCAATCAAGCTATCAAAATTATTGAAGAAGTAATTTTGAGTCATCCAGATACATTAGGAGATATCAAGAAAAAGTTGGTAGCTATAGAAAATTTTTACAGGGTGACAGATCAATTATTAGAAGGTGAGACTCATCTTGTATCTAAAAAAGAAGCTGGTCGTCAACGTCTTATCGCAGAGGAAAAAGTTAAAGTTAAGCTAGAAGAAATTAAGCAAGCAATTACAGAGTTAGTTGGTAAAATTAAGTTTATGGAAATCCAGGGATTGGATTCGGGAGAAGTTAGAGAAATTCAAGGTTATTATTTAGATATAGTGAGAATGGTAGGGTTGGAAACAGTATCAGAAAAACAAAAAGGGCAAAAGTCATTATATTTGCAAGCATCACAGAATATGGGTGAAGATAATTTAATTAGTTTGCTAAGAAGTTGGTATCGAAACTGGCAGGATGACCCAGATTTGATTGATATAGATAATGAAGTTTTGGAAAATGAGTGGGAAAGAAAAATATATTTTTTAACAAAGAAAATGAACAAATTATTACAGCAAATTGTTAATGCTAATCGAAGTTTTTCAGAAACAAAATTGGATGATTATACCGAAGAATTATGGAAATGGATAGAAGAGAGATTTCAAACTTATGCTTTGTGGCAGTCTCCGAGAATTTGGATGCAAGATATGTCGGGAGTTGATGTTGGTCTTACTAATACTAATATGGCTGTGAAGTTTTTTGTTGATAATATTAAATTGGAACAATGTCAGCGTGGCAACCGTATCCGCAGCGAGGTTCATGGGGAAATTGTCCGGCGACTGAGACAAGCTTATTTCTACAGATAAATTGTTGTTTTTGGAGATATTTTACTCAAAAGTAGATGATGGTAAGCTGGTTTAGTATTGTATACTTAATAAGATTTTTCAGCGTTTCACTTTTTCCAACAATTTTCTGGTTTCGTTGTTGAATTCGCCGATCAACCTCATAAAAAATTATCATTTTTGTTGTTTTGATGCCAGAGTATACTATTATGTATGATGTTAGATATGTTTCAATAATTAATAATTAATAGTTGATAGTTGATTATTAATTATTACCTCTTCTGTAATAGAAGGATTTACTAAAAGGATTTTTTTCTTCTCTTGGTTGATTGGATATGGCGTTTTGCTGGCGCCAAGCTTTCCTGCAGAATGCTGCACAAACAACCGCTTTTTTCTCCATGAATGGAGAGGCTTTATACCTTAATTTTTTGGTAATTAATTTTGCATACCTGCTTATCAGTTAATAGTTATTGCAGAATAAATACAATAAATTTTAAACACATTTTTTCTCCTACAAAAAATGACTACTACTCTCAAATCTAAACAAAATTTAGCGACAAAATTAGTCAATGGAATTCTCTCTATTAAACCACTCGCTAATTTTGCTAAAACTCAAGCACGAAAGATGATTATTAAACGTGCAGAAAAAATTGGTGTTCCTTGGCGCAAACAAGCAAAAGAACTTTCAGAACGTAATTGGAATAGAGAATGGGAGGAGGTAAATAATCCTAATTTGACATATCCAGAATATTACCTCACTTCATTTCATGCTTATGAAAAAGGTAATATGAGTTGGCAAGCTGCAACAGAAGTTGAAGTAGCATCATTGGCAGTTCATGCAGGAATTTGGCGAGAAGAAGGTATTGGTGGAGATGCTAGACTTCGTAACAGTTTTCTTGATATTTTAAAAGCGGAAATTTCTACACCAAAAAATGTTTTAGATTTAGGATGTAGTGTAGGGTTAAATACTTTTCCTCTACAAAAAGTTTTCCCGGAAGCTAAGTTTACAGGTGTTGATTTATCACCCTATTTTTTAGCAGTTGGTTTATATCGTTCTCAACAGCAAAATTTGGATATTAATTGGGTTCATGCTCCTGCTGAAGCAACTGGTTTACCTGATGATTCTTTTGATTTGGTTTCTATCTGTTTGGTATGCCATGAATTACCACAATTTGCTACTCGAAAAATCTTTCGAGAGGTAAGGCGTTTATTACGTTCAAATGGTAGTATTGCTATTATGGATATGAATCCTAAATCTGAGGTTTATGCTACGATGGCTCCTCATATTTTTACTTTGTTGAAGAGTACGGAACCTTATTTGGATGAATATTTTTCTTTGGATATTGAAAAAGAGTTGGTTAATGCTGGTTTTTTAGCTCCGAAAATAGTTTGTAATACTCACCGTCACCGCACTATTATTGCTAGGGTTGATTGATATTCTGGTTGTAATTTTTGTTGTTAACTTGGAACAAACAGGGCTATTTCATTCTAGAATCAAGTTATGATTTTACTAGCTTTTAGAGATTGGTTGATATAACCTTCAATTCTTGAAAAGCCATAAGATTTTCTTTAATGCACAAAAATTAAGAAATTAGAGCGAAATAGCCCTGTGGAACAACAGAGATTGAAGAAAGTTAGCTGAAGTTTTCTATTGTTCTATTTTTAATTAGGGTCTGCTGAAAAATTTATGTTTGTTTGCAGCGAGGGAAGACTTTCACTGTTTAACTGAGAATAGTTTTCCCTTTATTAAATTGCAATATTTTGGATTAGTTTTGATCAGATGCTATCTGATTTGTTTTTACCTTTGAAAGTTATTTTGTTGAATAAAAGATCATGCATAAGGGCATATTAAACCAACTATATATTATGATATGACAATTTTTAGAGAAGTGCAATTGGTATCGGCAATTTTTTTCTAGAGCTTAATAAAATGAGAGTCTAATACTATAGTAATGTTCTGCATTCTCATCTTCTGCTCCTAAATTAATAGTTATAGAAATTTATCTGATAACTATTAGGCGATAAATCCATATTTCCAGTTAAGTTTTGAGTTAACAACCATAGTAAATAATATCCAATTCAAAAAGATAGTAGGAGAGTAGGGAATAGAAACTGTGACTCTTTAATTTTCTCCTATTGCCAAACCAAGGTCTCCTCTATCTACTACTCCCCAACTTAAGAAAATTAAGAATCTAGCGATCGCCATTAACTCTTTTTCCAGTTTGTGCAAGAATAGGGTTATTTTTTTGACTTTTTTTGAGTTTTTTAGCTTGGTTATTACTCGCATCTAAATTTGCTGTTGAATTAGATTTATTTGTCTCAGTTACAACTTCTTTGACTTGTAATTCTGACAATAATATACGACGTTTTCGCTGAGATTCTGAGTCATCCGGTTTAATAGCAATAGCGCGGTTATAACAAGCCAAAGCTTCTTGATAGCGTTTAATTTTTTCTAATACTATACCTTTTCTTCCCCAAGCTTCATAACTATTCTTATTAAGAGCAATTGTTTGGTCGTAAGCCGTCAAAGCTTTTTCATAACTTGACAATTTTTCTAATACCCGACCTTGACATAACCAACCTTCATAACGTTCCTTTTGAATAGCAATAGCATGATTACAAGAACTTAAAGCTTCCTCATACTTTTCTAACTTCAATAATGCTTCTGCTTTACCCAGAAAAGCTTGATAACATTGGGGATAAATTTTAATTGCTCGGTCGTAAGAATTAACTGCTGCCTCATGCTTTTCTAAAGCACCCAAAGCTACTCCTCTATTATGCCAAACCTCATAATCATCTGGCATTAATTTAATTGCTTGGTCGTAGCAATTAACTGCTTCTTTATATTTTTCCATTTGCCACAAAACAGCACCTTTATTGTACCAAAGTTCATATCTATCCGGTTGAATTTTTAATGCTTTGTCATAAGAATCAATTGCCTCAGTAAAAGATTGCAACCTTCCGAGTAAATTGCCTCTGTTATACCAAATTTCAAATTTATTTGGTTGAATTTTCAGAGCTTTATCAAAAGTAGCGATTGCCTCTTCATAACGCTCTAACCTTCCTAATAAAGCACCTAGATTATGTAAAATATCAACATTTTTAGGTTGAATTGAAAGAGCTTGTTGATATGAAACAAGTGCCTCATTATATTGTTGTAATTTCTTGAGTAAGATACCTCGGTTTAGCCAAATTTCTACATGATCTGGCTTAAGAGAAAGAGATTTATCATAAGAAGCTAATGCTTCAGAATAACGCTGCAATTTTACAAAAACATTGCCACGATTAAACCAATATTCAAATCTATCAGAATTAATTGCAGTTGCCCGATCGTAAGCAGTAAGAGCATCAGCATAACGCTGCAATTTTACAAAAACATTACCACGCTTAAACCAAGCTTCACTTAAACCTGAATTAAGAGAAATAGCTTTTTCAAAAGTTGCTAAAGCTTGATTATATTGACCTTCATAAAACTGCTTTTCTCCTAGTTTTAAATAATCATCAGCAATCATAGCAGGCTGTTTTTCAGAGGATTTTGATTCCTGAGTATTTTTAACAGATTTAGTTGTTGAATTGACAGGATAATTAATTTCTTTAAGAGCCTGATGTTTGGCTTCTTGAGCTTCGGAAATAATCACTTGTAGCTGCATTAAAAACTGAGACTTTAAAGCTTCTACTTGTTCTACAGATGATTTTGATATCTTAGCTTCTTGATGAATAAATTCAATTGACTTTTTGGCAGTAACTATGTGATTCTCTAATTCCGTAAATAATTTTTGGGATTGATTCAGATTTGATTCTAATTCACTAATTTTTTTTAACCGCTTATTGACTTCACCTACTAATTCTTTAATTACTAATCTTCTGACTAACCAAAAAAAGCTAATAGTTACAGGAGGTAATAAAGTGGCAACTAATAATAAACTATTTAATAAAGTAAGGGTAGGATTAAGATCGAGACTAGCTTCTGATTCTGCATCTGTTTGTAAAGCAATTTGATAAGCAACTTGCCGAAATTGATGATTATTTTTTGCTGACAATTCTACTATCTTTCCTAACCAACTATTGTTTAAAATTCCTCGAATTTGATGTAGGTTTGGAGTTGATAAAGCAGCCATAAGTTTAGGAGTATTATTGGCTTGAATGAGTAATCTTTCTGGAGGAGTAATTGATTGGGTTGAAGGCAAACTACTAATATTAATAGAGTCAGCAAGATTGCTATTTTCTGGTGCATTTGTCTGAGAGTAGGGATTAATATTAGGAGTAGCTTTTGCCTCAGCAGTTAAATTTTGGGAACTGAGAGCAGCAAGGGTTAAGATGGCTGTCTTAGAAAGATTCATATTTTGTTTATTTATCTATAATAGAGGTTAATTTTTATTGGTAAAGATTCCATGGAACTACAGGAGCTGTTTTTTATTTCTGTGGAGGAGAAAAATTATCTACCTGAGTTAAGAATGGAGTATACCTCTTTATTACAAGAGTTTGTTAAACTCACCCGGAAATTTATAAAGTTAAAAGTTAAAAATAAGATTTTATAGACTTTAAACTTTGATACTAAAGTAATTTTGGATAATTCTTAGAGATTGAATATATCAGGAAATATAAAAAGGAAATAGGGAACAGGGAACAGTTTATTAATGGATAATGGATAATGGATAATGGATAATTACCTCTCCCTAAAAGCAAGAGGATTGAAACTCTAAGGAAAAGATTTATTTTTTTCCCTTTGAAAGGGGAGGCTTTAAACCTGAATTATCTAATTATCTAATTATTTAATTGTTTAATTATTTCGGTAATAAGAAAGAAGAAATAAGAAATTAAGACAACTATTTGTCACTTAAAAATCTAGGAATAGTATGTACCTTTCTACCTCTGGATATTTACCAGATTTTAACCTTTTGAAGTCTTACCTATTTTAGATTTTAGTCACTCTAAGCTCTCTTAATATTTGTTTGACAAACAGTCTCTTATACATATAAAGTTTGTGGAATATTTACAGTGAATTAGTATCAGGAAAAAGTTAGAGGGAATCAAGGCAGAAGGAAGTAAAGAATCAAAGAAAGAAAAAATTGTTTGAGATAAGCCGATTCTAGGATTAATGAAAGCTAATTGTATTTCTCAGAGATTGTAGATTTTTCGGCAATAGGAAAAGAAGAAAAAAATTTATCTTATTAAGATGATAACCGCACTCAAAAGTTAAAAGTTCAAAGTAAGATGTGATAGATTCTAAAGTTTTAGAATATAGGTAAGCATTCAGCAGTCAGCTATCAGCTAATAGCTTCATTACAATATTGTGCTTCAATTCTCTGGTTAAAAATATAGTAGTATAGTAGAAATTCAGCAAATGTTTGCTTTATTAATTAAAAAGCTGTTAACGAAGTTCGGACCTAGGAGGCTAGCTAATAGCTAATAGCTGAATGCCTACGAATATAGTAATTTTGGAGAATTTTTCTACATCTAAGAGTTGGAAAGCATTTGTGAAATCTTTAAAGTGAATTAGTATCAGGAAAAACTAAGAGTGAATCAAGGTATACTGCTATGTTCTAGACTTTTCAGGAATACTTAAATTCTCACATCTAATTCCTGATTTTTATAAGCATAAATTTATCTCTAAAATATCAGTTTAGTAAATTTTTGGTATAGTGTTATGTCTTGTGGTTGGGGGAATAAATTTGGCTTGCGAGGAAACATGAAAAATAATACCATTGATAATGGTATAGTCATTTCAAATAAAGATGGAACACTTTTTCTGCTGAAACTATCTTATAACAATAAATACTTGTCTAAATCTAAATTAAAATGACTATATGTCCTAATGTATTTGCTTAGTGCTATACAAATAGGGAAGCTGGATGATAGCCGTTTCCTTTTTGTATAAACTTCTTTATAGACTGGTATAGATCAAGTAAAAAGTTAAATTATTGCTATTACTAAATTTGAGAGGAACAAGAATTTCCTCACAATAATCGCGACTGCTATATATAAAATTTTCCTTATTCTTGCTGCTTCCTTTTTCCTGATTCCTTACCTTTGCTATAATGCAGTATTCCTGCAATATTACTATTAGATTAAATGCCTATAAACAATTTTCCTAAAGTTACTGTTTGTTTGCCTACTTATAACTCTGGAGAATTTCTCCCTCAAGCAATAAATAGTATTCTTGAACAGACATTTACAGATTTTGAGCTAATTATTTATGATGACTGTTCTACTGATAATACTCCAGAAATCATTAGAAGTTATTTGCAGAAAGATAGTAGAATTAAATACTTACAAAATTCCCAAAACTTAGGACTTTTTCCTAATTGGAATCGTTGTTTAGAATTTGCTTCTGGAGAATATATTACTGTCTTTGCTCAGGATGATATGATGTTGCCAAAAAATTTAGAGCAAAAGGTAAAAATTCTAGACAAATACCAAAATGTCGGCTTAGTTACCTCCTCTATTATGGTAGTGGATAGTGAGAATAATTATCTTAATTGGGATTGGGCAAATTATGCTGAGAATAGCTTAGTTAATGGTGAAGAATGGGTAAGGAAAAATTTAGGAGAAGCTAATCCTATTTGTTGTCCGTTTGTATTGATAAGACGACAGGTTTTAGAGAAAGTTGGCGGGAAATTTAATGACAATTATGCTTTTGCTGCGGATTTAGAATTATGGTTAAGAATTGCTTTGGTTGCCGATCTATATTTTGTCAAAGAAATCTTGGGATATTATCGATGGCATGAAGGAAATAAAACTCACAGTTTTGATGATTTTTCTCAGATTAAAGAACATTTACAAATCTGTAGTAATTTAATTGATACTTTAAATTTATCACACTCAGAATTAAATGATTGGGAAAGCGAAGTGTTATCTCGAACTGTTAAATGGGTAAGTTATTATCGAATTTATCCTTATTTGGAAATGGGAAATTTTGATGAGGCTTTAAAGTTATCTGAATTACTAGAAAGTTGGCGGGGGAAGTCGGGAAAATTAGGTATTTCTGTGCAAGAGTTAGGCACTAGAATACAAGAAATTTTGCAAGTAAATTCTCGCCTCAAGTCTGAAGTTAATGAATATAGTTCCTGGGTGAAAAGTCTGGAAAAAGGGAAATTTAAACTGCAAGAAGATTCTCAGAGGTTGCATTCTTGGGTGGATAATCTTGAGCAAAAAAATTCTGCTTTAGAGGCAGAAAAATCTTGGCTAGAATCTCAGGTAAAAGCTTGGATGAAAACGGCGCAAAAGTATTATCAGAAAATCAAAGATAATGGGAATAGTCGAGAGACAAATTAGACTAATTTTCAGGCATTAATGCTACGCCGAATGTACTAATTTTTTTAGCTTGACTGGAAAATAGATACCAATATTGGATAGTTAGTAATTTGAGGATAGTAATTTAGGGTAGAGCTAGGAAAAAGCTGAACAGAAAAATCCTCCAATTCCCTCCTTTCCCAGAAATAGTAATTATTTGCCGACTCGAATTTTTACGAAAATATATAGGTAGTGGTTTGAGGATAGTAATTTAGGGAAAAAGCTGAACAGAAAAATCCTCCAATTCCCTCCTTTAACAGAAATAGTAATTATTTGCCGACTCGACTTTTTACGAAAATATATAGATAGTGATTTGAGGATAGTAATTTAGGGTGGAAATTCCGAAGAGCTGAACAGAAAAATCCTCCAATTCCCTCCTTTAACAGAAATAGTAATTATTT
>NZ_JBNHEQ010000039.1:18333-33533 GCF_050016015.1 Dapis hubbardiae BLCC-M172 | reverse complement strand
TTTAAACACTCTGTAGACAACAGGCTATTCAACCCAAAAGATAAAGATAAAAATCCATCTTTAGAGCAGCTAGAAAATCAGGATATTTTGCCTGAAGAAATTATTCAAGAATTAGTAAATCAAGCAGAAGCAATTGAAGAATTTTTTCATGGTTTGCCTCAAGATATTGAATGGTGTTGGGATGGGGAAAAAGTTTGGATTTTGCAAAGTCGTCCGATTACTAATTTGAGACCTATCTGGACGCGAACTATTGCAGCAGAGGTAATTCCCGGAGCAATTCATCCTTTAACTTGGTCGATAAATCGTCCTCTGACTTGTGGGGTTTGGGGAGAAATTTTTACAATTGTTTTAGGGGAAAAGGTAGCAAATTTAGATTTTACGGAAACGGCAACTTTGCTCGGTTCCCATGCTTATTTTAATGCTACTTTGTTAGGGGAAATTTTTAGAATGATGGGTTTGCCGGAGCAGGGTTTAGAGTTTTTATTACGAGGGCAAAAAATGGGAAAACCTCCTTTAAGAAAAGTTTGGTCTGCTTTGCCTGGTTTATGGCGTTTGATTCAAAAAGAAATAGCGGTTGATAATGAGTTTGAGCGTGACTATCATCAAATTTTTGTTCCTGCTTTAGAAAGTTTAGAGAATAATTTTAAACAGAATTCGTCTCAGTCTTTATCAGAATTATTAGATATAGCGGAAAGAATTCAGATATCGTTAATACCAATTACTTTTTATAATATTTTGGGTCCGATAGGTTTGGCAATTAGGCGATCGCTGTTTAGTATTTCTGAGGAATGGTTGCCTACTGATACTGCTCCAGAAATTGTTTCGATTCGAGAATTACAACAGTTGGCAGTTAAGTTAAAAATGACAACTAATTCTGATGGGGAAATAGAGGCAGAGTTTGATAAAAATCGGGAATTACAAAAGGAGTTTCAGCAATGGTTAGAAAGTTATGGTTATTTGAGTGAGGTTGGTACGGATATTTCTGTGGCAACTTGGGGAGAAAAGCCAGATAATTTTCGTGACTTATTATTTGCAATGGCTCAGAATCAGTTATCAGTTAACAGTTATCAGTTATCAGTCAATACAGTAAATTCTTTAAATTTGTGGCAGAGGTGGCGACTGGCGCAATGTGCAAAGCGTGCAAGAACTAAAGGTAAAATTGCTGAAGTTTATGGAAAACTTTTAGCTTATTTACGACAGACGTTTTTGGCAATAGAAAAATATGGATTAGAAGTAGGAATTTTTGAGCAAAAAGGAGATATTTTTTATTTGGAATTTGCGGAAATTCGCCAATGGATTTTATCAAAAGAAAAAAATCAAGAAGGTAGTGTAGGTTGGCTTGAAGGAGAAAACTCAACAAAAAGATGCTCCCTAAACCCCCTTGAGAAGGAGGGAATGACAGAATCTTCTGTAGGTTGGGTTGACGAAGGAAACCCAACAAATACTATAGGAGTTGAAGAATATGAGGAAATGTTTGAGGATCTATTCCCCCTAACTCCCCTTGATATCTCCCCAACTCCCCAACTCCCTAGCCCCCCGCAACTCAAACAACTTATCCGTCAAAGAAAGGAACAGTTGGAAAAAGATGGCGATCGCCAAGTTCCCTCGGTAGTTTATGGGAATGTATTACCTCAAGAAAGTAGGGAAACTTTCTCTAGTGAGGAAAATGTTTCTATTTTACAAGGGATACCAGGAAGTGTTGGTTGTGTGGAAGGTTATGTCAAGATTTGTCGGAGTTTAGAGGTAAATCTTGCTGAGTCGGAAAATCTAATTATAGTTGTGCCTTATACGGATGCTGGTTGGGCACCTTTGTTGTTGAAGGCAAAAGGTATTATTGCTGAGGTGGGGGGGCAGTTATCCCACGGAGCTATTATTGCGCGGGAGTATGGTATTCCAGCAGTAATGAATATTTCTGGAGCGATGACTCGTTTACAAGATGGGCAAAAAGTTAGGGTAGATGGATATCGGGGAACAGTGGAATTATTATCTTAGATAATTGAGATAATTAGCATTTACTGTAATGTTATGCAAAAGCATTCATCTTTATAGCAGTACGTTTTTTTGCTTAGGCAGTAAATCTTGCTCAAACTCACTGATATATTACTTTTAAATATTGCCCCTGTTCGTTAGGAGACATTTTTATGATAACCACTTTATGATAACCACCATTGCCAAAACAATACATTTCTAATTGATTGTTTTTGATGATATATAGAAGCCCTAAGCGTATCTTGGGCTTTGTTGCGAGTTTTTGGCTCAGTCCTCAGTCCTCGTAGGGGCGTTTCATGTCGCTCCGCGAAACGGCCGTTAGCTTCGCATAACTATCGTTAACGCCCGTACAGTCCTCAGGAGATTAAGAAATACTCAGAGGGGAAAAAGGTAGAATAAGCGGCTCCCATCTCCCCACCCTCCGCACACTTCCCACACTACCCTACCCCCATCATTTATAAAAAAATAAATACCTTCAGGGGTTCTATACTCCGTAGTAGGAAATTTTAATGATGCGTTCATCAACCCAAAATTTACCTGGTTTTGTAGTTTCTACTTCAGCGGAAACCGATAAAGGAGTTGGTAGTGGTGCATAGTAATGGTAGAGGAAATGTGAGGAGTGTGGGGAGTGTGAGAGGTGTAAGAGCGTGAGAAGAAATTAAAAAATATATATCTTCACCATTACAATGCAGGACTACCAAAAAACGTTCTCCTTTTTATACTTTCTTTCTCCCCCTCTTCTCTCCTGAGTCAGGAGTCAGGAGTCAGTAGAATATATAGAGGAAAAAGGTAAAATCTAGGACTCCTAACTTCATCATCTCCCCTACTCCCCTACTCTCCATCTATAATTCGCGCATAGATCCCAAATGGGTTCTATACCTAGTAGACTGACACAGCTAAAACTGTGCAATAGATTTTTTGTTTCTAGGTGTCTTTTTCTCCCCACCCGGACCACACCTCACATCTAACGCACCATTTAAGGTGTGTCGGTCCACTAGGGCTTGCTGATTAAATATTAAAGCATTTACAGATAAAGGTTTTAGCATTTTTAGTCTAGAAAAAGTACCAGCTTTTTGGTTGATAAAGCTCAAAAAGTGAGCATTTTGGATAGATTATGGCAGAAAAATCACTCTTACTATTCTTCCTCCTGCCTCCTCTATAATTCCCACTTATCCTGTACGGGCGATTTCCGTGCCGGAATACTCCGCAAACGCGAATCGCCCCTACTACTCCTGACTCCTACCCTGACCCATAAGACTTTTTCAGCAAACCCTACCTAATCATCCGGACTTGATATAACTATTCATTAGAAAAGTAGGGACGTTGCGTAGAACATCCCTACAGCAAAGCAAAAAGCAAAATAACGACTAAATTAATAGCAAACGTTCAACTTACCTTTCTTAACCTTTGTTCGTCGTAGACAATACCCAAATTATGAGAAATTATTTCCCAATAAACAGGATAACTTTCCTGAGTATAAACCTCTTGCGCTCTGACAAAACAAGCGATCGCCTCTTCCAGATTATCTTTTCTATTTCCCACCATCCGCTCTAGATAAACATTTCCCAGATTATTGTGAGTAGTTGCCCAGTCTAAGGGAAATTTTTCCTGAGTTCGTACTTTGAGAGCCAAATTATAACAAGCGATCGCCTCTTCAATATTTTCCTTTTTTTCTCCAGCAATACGTTCATGGTAAGCACTACCCAGATTATTTTGGGTACTCGCCCACTCTTGAGGCAACTTTTCTAAACTTCTTACAGTTAAAGCTTTCTGGTAACAACTAATAGCATTCTCCAAATTTTCTTTTCTTTTTCCCGCAATACGTTGTTGATAAGCATTACCCAAATTATTTTGAGTAGTTGCCCATGCTTCAGGTAATGCAGAATTAGTCCTAACTTCAAGAGCTGCATAATAACAAGCGATCGCCACTTCTATATTTTCTTCCAAGTTTCCAATAGTACGTTTTTGGTAGCTACTGCCCAAATTATTTTGAATAGTTGCCCAAACTTGGGGAAATTCTTGACAGGATAAAACTTTTAAAGCAATTTCATAACCTACTATTGCTATTTCTACATTATTACTTTGATTACCCAAAGGAAATTGTAGAATTAGGTTACTGAAATTCACAATATCTAGAGCAATATTTTCTGCTAATTTTGGTTCCATTTTTGGCAGATTTTTTCCTGCCCAAATTTTGAGAACTCTTAATAAATTTTCATTGAGTATATCCTGATTATATTTTAACAATGAATAAGCAGCTTCAAGTTTTCCGTCATTATCTGAGATTACTTGCAATATTTGCATCAGGAAAATTAGAGATTTTTCCTCATCCACAGACAGGGAAGTATCTTCTAAATTTGTCTCTAACATTGTTGCCAAATTTTCCAACCATTGGGCATTCAAATCACCTATTTTTCTCTTAACTTTGGCTGTTTTTCTCATTACTTGAACTAATCCCCGGTCTAGCAAATTTTGATTAGCTTGTAAAATTTTCTTTTCATTACCCGCAGGGGAAACTAATAAGGATTGAATTAAACCGATATAACTGGGAATTTGTTGTATATTCATGTTTTTTTTCCTCAGAGTTTTTTATCTTAGACGCAGTTAATGGAGTCTAAGATAGATATTTTTTTTATCTGTTTGAAACTGATGCTTACCCTGATAAAAAACTTGTCAATAAAAATTCGTAGTTAGTATAAATATTTAGATGGGAAGTTGGTAGAATTTCAGAGCTAATTAATAAAGTAAATCAACGAGCTTGTTTACCTGTTATTTGCATTACAGGGCAGTCAAAGAAAGCAATTATATTTATCAAGCCAACTTTAGACCTCCGATGGTAATCTCTAGTTCAGGAATCTTGCCTTAGCTAAGTTAATGCTAACTCTTGGAGACTAACTTATTTGATTGCTACCTCCCTTCAAACAAAATCAGGCTTTTTTTTGATCGTCTTTATAGATTAACTCTCAAAGATGTTCAGTATATGTTAACTGTATCCCAAATTTATTATAACTAATTAAGTATTGTATATGCTCAGAATTAATCTTTATTATATATCCTTCATCCAGTATCAGTATATTTCCGTAAAGGTTTTGTATTGAATTGTAAAATTTCAAAAAATTTATTGGAGTAGGAAGTAGAGGCAGCAAAAGCAGCAGGTAAAACCAAAAAATGAGATAATTTATTTTTTGCGATTCCCTTAGTTTTTAGGTGGTTGTGAATTGTCATGTCGTGGATTGTAATTATTGTTGTTGCGAGGCACGACAGTGAGAGGATCTTGCTCCTGTGCGAGGTATTGCTTCTTCTTATCTACCATTACGCGAGAAGGACTACAGTTTTTAATTTCCAACAAGGCCAAATACAGAAAATATAGCTCAAGTCAAAAGTCAAAATTTAAAAGCCAAAGCAAATTTTGGTTTTTAAATTCAAAATAATGATACTCTATTTCCAAATTATTATGCTTAAATAGCTAGTTTATATTAAGATTCGTTGAGAGCTAAATATATATCTAATGACAAAATTAATTATTCAAATACCTTGCTACAACAAAGAAGAATCTTTAAGAATAACTCTAACTGCTTTGCCTCGACAACTGCCAGGAGTAGACATTATTGAATGGCTAATAATTAATGATGGTAGTCAAGATCGAACAGTTGAAGTTGCTAAAGAATATGGAGTAGATCATATTGTTAGTTTAGCCAAAGAATTTATGGCAGGTTTAGAAGCTAGTTTAAAAGCAGGAGCAGATATTATTGTTAATACTGATGCAGATAATCAATATTGTGCCGATGATATTCCTTATTTAATTCAACCTATTATTTTGCACCAACCAGAAATTGTAGTTGAGGAACGACCAATTTGGAAAACTAAGCACTTTTCTTATAGTAAAAAATTACTGCAAAAATTAGGGAGTTGGGCAGTAAGAATAGCTAGTAATACAAATGTTCCAGATGCACCTAGTGGGTTTCGCGCTTTTAGTCTAGAAGCTGCCATACAACTTAATGTATTTAACGCCTATACTTATACCCTAGAAACTATTATTCAAGGAGGGCAAAAAGGCATAAAAATAACATCAATTCCTATTAGAACTAATAGTGTATTAAGACCTTCCCGACTGGTTAGAAGTACCCCTTCTTATGTATTACGTTCTCTATTTACTATCCTCAGAATTTTTTTACTTTACAAACCCCTACGTTTTTTCCTAATGTTAGGAAGTGTGCCTTTTAGTTTTGGATTAATTTCTGGTATCCGTTGGTTATTTTTCTTTTTTAGTGGATATGAAAAAACTATGGTACCGACTTTGATTGGAGCAACAATCTTAGTCTTAGTTGGATTTCAGTTATGGATATTAGGTTTAATAGCAGATTTAATGGCAGCAAATCGGAGAATTATGGACGAAATTCAAGTTCGAATGCGCAGACAAGATTGTAAGAATTGAGAATTAAGAATTGAGAATTAAGAATTGAGAGTAAGCATTCAGCTGTCAGCTATTAACTTATTCTTTTTGAAGATTGAGCAAAAATTAAAAGTTACTCTAAAAGTATTTGAGCTAATCTTTCTTAATTAATTAATTACTTAGTGCAGAATTATTACCACGGAAAAACTGAAAGCTGAATGCTGAATGCTAATACCTGAATGCTTACAATTCAGAATTAATTCTTCTATCATAGATAAATTAGCTAAGAGATTTTATACCTGAATTTTTTAGTCAAGCTAAAGTATCCGTTGACTAAAATCCTCAAAAATTTATTGAAAAAATATACTATTGCTCCTAACTTATAACTAATCCCTACTCCCTAAAAAAGATATGCAAAATCCTGAGTCACCTATAACTACCAATCAAACTGATTTATCAGATATAGAATCTCATTTATCCTCCAGTAAAAATGACAAAGCTAAGACCGAAAAAATTCAGATGAGAGACCTATTTGCTGAAGAAGCATTAGCTCAAATACCAAAAATTTTGACATTGCTCGACCGCAATTTACATAGCCCCACCTACGGCTGTTTCGACCGCAATTTTTGGCATTATAAAATTATAGACTTTCCAAGTGGTATGGCTCAAGAATTTGTCTTACCTTTAGCCTTAGCTTATAGTTTAGAAATTCCTAATAATCCATATTATCTCCAGGAAATGATACATAAATGGGTAGAAGCAGGAATTTTATATGCTGCCCATACTGCTCATCCTGACGGTTCTAGTGATGATTATTTCCCATTTGAAAGAGCAAGTGGAGCAACAGCTTTTTCTTTATTAGCTAGTATTGAAAGTTATCAAATATTAGGATTAAATAACTATGAAATCCTCAGTTTTTTTGAGAAACGAGCAGATTGGTTAGTTCATCATTATGAAAGTGGCAAATTGGCTAACCATGAAGCATTAATTGTTTTATCTTTGGAATTACTAAGTAGATTATTAGAAACTTCTAAATGGGATACAGCAAAAACAAATCGTTTGTCAAGATTATTAAGTTGGCAGAGTCAGGAAGGATGGTTTACAGAATATTCTGGTTTTGACCCTGGTTATCATACTCTGACAATATCTTGTTTAGCCAGAATTTATGAATTAAACAAGAGTGAAAAATTAAAATATATTATTACTAAAGCAGTCGAATTAGCTACCCAATTTATTCATCCTGATGGTTCTTTTGGTGGAGAATATGCTAGTCGTAATACCTATAACTTTTTTCCTCACGGATTTGAATTAGTTGGTAAATGGTTGCCTGCTGCTTTGTCGATTAACGACCAATTTTTAATGGGTTTAAAAAATGGTTTAGCTCCTTGTTATGCAGACGATCATATTATTGGTCATCATACCTGGAATTATTTGTTAGCATGGCGAGATTTTGTTATTGAAAGACCTGTTGATATCAATCGTGATGTTGCTAGTATTTGGTTAAAAGAAGCTCAAATTTTGATTAAACGACGACCAGGAACAGAATTATATGTGAGTCTGAATAAAGGTGGTGTTTTTAAGTTATTTCGTAACCAAAAATTAGTTGCTTCTGATACTAATTTATCCCTGCAAGTTAGAAAAGGGAAAAAAGTTTTAAATGCTGTTAGTCATTTGAGCGGTAATTATGATGTGAAAATATCTCAGGAGGAGTTGACTATTTCAGGTAATATGGGTTGGGCAAAACAAACTCAAATGTCACCTCTGAAATTAATAATTCTCAGGTTAGTAATGTTAACTTTTGGGCGTTTTTCCCCAAATTTAATTAGAAAAATATTACAAAAAATTCTGATTACTGGTAAGCAAGATACACCTTTTCATTTCAAGCGCAATTTTAAATATGAAGATGGAAGTTGGCATATTACAGATGAACTTTTTTCTAAGTCTTGGTTGGATGTAATTAATGCAGGTATTGGTTGTGACCAAACTTCTATTTATGTAGTAATGAGTCGCACTTTTCAAATTAATCAATTACAACCTTGGCATGATTTAACAACTGAAATTAAAAAACTTTCTCCCGGTCAACCATTGAGAATTGAACGTAAATTTTAAACGTAAATTTTGACTGTAAGTATTCAGCCCCCAGGTATTAGATATTGCTTTTGGTAAGCTATAAAAGCTTTAAAGAACCACAATTATTTGCAGATAGTTTTTTTGTGGAAAAACCACAAAGAGTAGAGTAGAAACAATATAGTTTGTTATGTCTTTGAGATCCTGAGCTTATTTTCTTTCTTACTTCAAATGTTTATCAAAAAAATCTATTGCCATAT
Source organism: Dapis hubbardiae BLCC-M172 (assembly GCF_050016015.1). NCBI lineage: Bacteria > Bacillati > Cyanobacteriota > Cyanophyceae > Oscillatoriales > Microcoleaceae > Dapis > Dapis hubbardiae. The sequence goes on along the minus strand of NZ_JBNHEQ010000039.1, from coordinate 24,824 downwards.
CCATCAAACCAGGATCAAAAGCTACCCCCCTACCATGATAATGTCCCCAGTCAGGTTTTCTAACTAACTCAACTTCTACACCTTTTTCTGATAAAGCATCTGCTAATAAAACACTTTGGCTTATTGGTATAACTTTATCTTTTTCTCCGTGCATAATTAGAAAAGGTGGGTCTTGATCATCAATATGAGTAATAGGATTAGCCAGAGCTGATAATTCTAATTTCTGTGATACAGGTCCTCCTAATAATTTATGGGTTACTAGGGTATAAGCATACCATTCTTTGTCTTTGTACTTTTCCTCAACAGCAGCAGTAATAGGTTCTTCAAAAGTGGGAGGAACCTTTGTAAAATCTGTAAGTGGATACCATGCACAAACAGCTTGTACCGCACTAGATATTTCTTGATTATTATCTGTTTCTGACAATTCTTTTACCCCTGCTGATGTTCCTAATAAAGCACTTAAATGCCCCCCAGCAGAAGGTCCCCAAACACCAAAACTATTGGTGTCTAAATCATATTTATCTGCATTTTTTCGCAACCAACGCACTGCATTTTTAACATCCTGAATTTGGGCAGGAAATAGAGCTTCATTACTAAATCTATAACTAATACAAGCCATCGCATAATTTCTTTGCACGACAATTTTACCAGGGCAATATTCTTTTGTTCCGCCTAGCCAACCTCCGCCATGAATATAGATTAATAGAGGTAAAGGTTTATCTGGTTTTTTCTCTGGTAAATATAAATCTAAAAGCAGTGATTTTTCCTGATTTTGAAAGTTATAATTCCCATAAACCAGATTTTGTAAAACTTTAACTTCTATAAGCTTTGTCTGACAACTTGTAATTAATAATGTCAAGACTAGCCACAAAAATTTGGAAATAATATTTTTGATTTTTTTTGAATAACTCATACTTGGAAAAGGGAAAAGAGAATAGGGAATAGGGAATAGGGAATAGGCAGCAAAAATTAAGTCTATAGCTTAACTAGAACTCAAAAATTCAAAAGTTGTTAAGATATTCAGGACTTACAAATAATTTATAATTATACAGCATCTGTAGGGGCGATTTGCCTTTGCGGAGCATTCCGTAGGAAATCGCCCCTACTAGATATAAGGTTTATATGTAAGTCCTGATTAGAATAAACATTAATCACTTGAGTACAAACCTAATTCTAAACTTCTAACTTCTGAAAGCAGCTTGCTTTATCGGTGCAAGCAACTCCATTGGTAAATTCAGCATATTTAAAGTAGTTTCCTCTTTTCCCTGACTATTTGGTCCGTGATAGTCACTCCCACCAGTCATCAATAACCCATAATTTTTACACAACTCTTTTAAATTTTGTACTTTAGTCGGAGAGTGACAGGGATGAAAAACTTCTAATCCCATCAAACCCGCTTCTACCATTTCGGGTAATACCTCTTCCACCTTTCCCCCACGGAAAAGATAGGGATGCGCCCAAACGGCAACCGCTCCACAACTACGCAGTAAACTAATACCTTCAACTATAGAAAACTTCTCATAATGAACATAAGCAGGTTTATCATCCCCTAACCAACGTTCAAAAGCTTCTTGAGGCGATCGCACATAACCCGCTTTAACCAAAGCCATCGCAATATGTGGTCTTCCTGGTGCTACTCCCCCCTCCATTTTTGGCAACTCGATAGGATATCCTAACTCAGCTAAGTTTTCTGCCATCAACTGGGCGCGTCGATGTCTACCAGCAATGCGCTCTTTCAACGGTGGGAGTAACTTATTAGCATCTGGATAAAACCCCAGAATATGAAGAGAACAATTATTATGAACTGTACTTAATTCTAAACCAGGTATTATTTCTATGTTGTAGTCAGAAGCGATATTAATTGCTTCATCACAACCAGATAATGTATCGTGATCTGTTATGGCTAATCCTTGTACCCCGCAATTTGCTGCTTTAATCGCCAATTCTGTAGGAGTTAGGGTTCCGTCGGAGTAAGTAGTGTGACAGTGGAGTTCTAACATAAGTTTTTTTTACCATCAAATTAATCGTTTTAATAATTGTAGTAGCACGTCTAGACTTAATGTCGGTAAGGAGCGAGCAACCACCGAAGACCTCTCCCCCGACCTCTCTCCTTGTAGGAGAGGGGAGTATTTCTCCCCCTTCCCTCTTCCCCCCTTTCACTCGTGGGGTAAGGGGGGAGAGGAAGGGGGTCGGGGGGTTAGGTTTTACCCACATTTTCAAGCTAGACATGCTAGTAGTAACTTTAAATACCCATAATTTTAACATTATAGCAAACTTCAAAAAGGTAGTTTGACAAAATCTCTTGAGAACAAGGGATTTTACCAATGGATAATTGATGATTAATCCTTTTTGGTGTAATAACTTCAGTTCAGGAGAAAAAAAGCTTAGGAGATTTATTATTATTTCCACCTCTCGGTTTTCATTAAGGTAATTATCCATTATCAATTAATGAACTTTTATAGCTTTAAGGATTTCCGTGCCGGAATGCTCCGCTTTCCAGCTAATCTCCAGGGTCGTAACTGCTAACTTCAGCTCAAGTAAAAACTATTGCTTGTAAAGAATTTCAACTGGATCAATGTCCTAACACTTTTTTGTAGTGCTATACATTCTGTGGTTACCCTCATGGTCAAGATACGAGCTAAACCGGATTTTATATTACTGATGAATCTGTGATTCCTGTCTTTTATTGACCAATAAATAAGCTCAATAGCCTCCCCTTGGGTGCGCCGAGCTGTCGCTCTACAAGGGTAGAAAAAAGGAAATTTCCGATTTTCTTGCCTCCTAATTCAGTCAGAGGTACTGATAACTGATAACTGATAACTGAAATGACTCTCTATTTGTTGTAAATATGTACCAAAATTTGTCTATCTCTATTGAGGCTAGTTATCACATTTATTGGGGTGCATCTCAATGGGTGAATAAAGCCAAAAATTTATCGCTTTTAGGGAACAGGGAACACTTAACTGGGAACAGGGAAGAAAGAATAGGTATGGAGGAAAAAAGTATTTTGGCACGCTATGAGATGCACCCATTTATTGGCTACAGTTTAAATATACTTAAGTTGAACAATCTAGAAGAATTGGTATATATTTGAGAATATAAAGAAATAGAACATTGTATGTTTTATCAATAACTTAGTTTCATTTTATATTTTCAAAATCACTTACTTTACCCCACTTTTAATTAGGTAAAATAACATTTATCTGTGATCGAAGTCACATTATTATTGCATAAATCTTAACTTTAATGCAATAATAATGTGATAAATTAAGAATGGAAAATTTTATTTTCAGCGATTAAATAGATGGACACTAATAATGTTATGACATATACAAAGGTTGAGGATTATTCAAATTCTAATTTGGCAACTTTCAATTCAATGTCTACTAACAAACAATTAATCAAATTGGCCAAAACTTTGGATATACTTAGTCAAGGAAATGCAACTGGCAAAGTATTATTAAATATTCCAGCCAAAGAAGGAAAACTCAACATATTCTATGGTAGATTGCTCTATACCACTAGCAATATCCACAGAGTAAGGCGTTGGGAACGAGGGGTCAGATTGCACTCTCCTGACTGGAATCCTATAACCTCAGAAATACTATTAGAGCCTGACAAACCTTGGGAATATTTGCTCCTGTATGATGGAGTTAGCAAAAATCAAATCACTATTTCTCAAGCAAAAGCAATCATTCGCACTGTCACTCTAGAAATATTGTTTTCCATGAGTACCCACCCAGACCTAATACATAAATGGGAAGTAAACCCCGATCATAAATCTGAACTATCCCTTGGTTTATCTCTGTCTTATCGGGAAATAGAACCAATTTTCGCTAAAGTTACTCAAATGCAACATCTATCGAAAAAAGCAGGTTTAGAAAGTTTCAACCCTAACCTTGTTCCTGTTCCCAAAAAACCTGTTACCCTAGAAGCTTTATCTGGTTGGGGTAAATATTTACAGGGCGATCTAACTCTGTGGGATCTTGCTGTCAAACTAAATAAATCAGTATTAGCTGTAACTAATAGTTTACTTCCCTTACTCAAAAAAGGGTTGGTAGAATTGCAAACAATTCCCGATTTCCCAGAACCGAATTTCAAATTATCTTCTTCTCATAAAAATAGAGACAAGACTACACCAAAAAAAAAGCTATTAATTGCTTGTATTGATGATAGTCAAGTAGTTGCTGAAAGATTAAGGAAGATTGTTGAACCTGCTGGATATGACTTGATCGGAATACAAGATCCAATCAAAGGACTTGTGAAAATTGCCGAGGCTCAACCAGATTTGATTTTTCTTGACTTAGAAATGCCTACTGCTAATGGTTATACCGTTTATCAATTTTTACGCAATGCACCAGTATTTGAAAAAATACCAGTAATCATCTTTACAGTTCGGAATAATTTGATAGATCGGAGTCGAGCTAAATTAATTGGACCTGCTGAATTTTTGAACAAAGCTGCTAAACCAGAAGAAATTTTAACCATGATCGAAAAAACATTTGTCTGTGACTAAATAGTTGAGCCGATCGAGAATAAGTCAATATTGCTATTGCTCATTTCACTAAAATATGTTAATAAACTTAGCTACTCACCTCGTTTCATATTTTTGGGTAGTCCTTTGAGAAGCTTGATTTATGCTGGTGGTAGATTCATTTCAGTTATCAGTTATCAGTTATTAGTTATTAGTTATCAGTACCTCTGGCTGAAGTCAGAGGCTGAAAATAATCAACTGTTATCTTTTCATCCCCCTTAAATTCTTATACCAAATTCATGCTTATGCAGTTACGTATTAATTGGTGATTTATTCCTACAATAAAAAATCATCAATGCCATAAATTATAAGAAATTAAACAGTTTTTTCCTCTTTTTTATTGTGTTTTTATTTGACTATTCTCTGTTATATGTTCCCTGTGTCGTGACTGTAGCAATACTTTATGAAATTGGGATGACTCGATCATTTTGATGGCGAAAACTACCCCTATTTGCTCCTTTCAACAGGATAGTATTTAATTACCTACTTGACTTTTGACGAAAATATCCCTACTTATTTTAAGTTAACTAAATTAACTAACCTGAAAAACAAAGTAAAATCACAGAAGAAAGAAAAGGCAATTGTCGAGACACAACTGGGTAATTACTATAGTTTTATGAAGAAAAATAAATTTTTGCCCACATATTAAATAATATTAATCATTAGGAATTATTATTGAATTAGTTTTGATATGGAAAGATAAGCAATGGCAAAGGGAAATGTTTTGATTGTAGAAGATAGTCCAACAGAAGCTACTATTCTGACTGACTGTTTGAAAAAATCAGGATATGATGTCTTGAATGTAACTACAGCAGAAGCAGCTAAAGCTATCTTAGTGCAACAAAATTTTGATGCAATCTTAATGGACGTTGTACTACCTGGTCAAAGTGGTTATAGTTTGTGTAGAGAACTAAAAAATCAAGAAAATACAGCGAATATCCCAATTATTATTTGTTCTAGTAAATCAGAGAAAATCGACCAAAAGTGGGGTATGAAACAGGGAGCATCTGCTTATGTTACTAAACCAGTTGATCGAGAGGAACTTGTAGCAACATTAGAAAAATTGGTTGTTTGAAAAATATGAAAAGAGGGAGTAGGGAGTAGGGAGTAGGGAGTAGGGAGTAGAGAAGAGTTGGAAAAACATTTCAGCTTTCTAAATTCATCATCATTAGTATGTCCTAACCAATTCTTTCTTAGCTATATGTATTTAATTTCTATTCCGGAATGTTCCGCTTTCTAGGCATCTCAGTTTATGCACAATTATTTAGGCTGATAGCTGAATGCTAAAAGCTGATAGCTAGTTTAAAAAAGCCAATGCCAAAACAACTATCATTAAATAGTAGTCAACAATTTATATCTCTAGAAGTTACTAAGACTGTAGAGGTTATATTATCTACCCGTGAATTGGATGAAGTAATTACATTAGACCATAGAACAATCTTACAAATACCAGGTATGCCAACTTCAGTTGCAGGAGTATTTCAATGGCAAGGGGAAATTCTCTGGTTAGTCGATATTGGTTATTTGATGGGTTTTGAACCTTTGCTGTCTACTGGATACTATCAGCAAAAGTTTCGGGTAGTAAAAGTAAAATTTCGAGATAGTTATCTGGGGATTTTAGTGCAAAAAGTAGGTAACTTGATCGATGTTGAAAGCCAAGATATTAGTACAACAGAAAAACAAAAAACAAATTCACTTGTAGAAAAATTTCTTCAGGGAAATTGCAATAATTCAGCAGGAGAAAAAAAGATGATTTTGGATATTGAAGCAATTATTGAATATATAGAAAATGAATTGAGAATTCAGAATTGAGAATTCAGAATTTTAGAATTAAGCAGTGATTTTTTTAATGAGGATTTTGAGTAAGTATTCAAAAAGATTCTTCAGTATAAAGAAAGGTTGCTGATCAAATCTAAAAGCATTAAATGAATTGAGAATTCAGAATTGAGAATTCAGA
>NZ_JBNHEQ010000039.1:0-18233 GCF_050016015.1 Dapis hubbardiae BLCC-M172 | reverse complement strand
AGGATTTTGAGTAAGTATTCAAAAAGATTCCTCAGTATAAAGAAAGCTTACTGATAAAATCTAAAAGCATTAAATGAATTGAGAATTCAGAATTGAGATTCAGAATTGTAGAATTAAGCAGTTGTTTTTGTAATGAGGATTTTGAGTAAGTATTCAAAAAGATTCCTCAGTATAAAGAAAGCTTACTGATAAAATCTAAAAGCATTGACATATAAAATTTTTTGTTTTTTAGAAATGAAAAAAAACAAAAACATCTTCCTTATTTTAAGCCTCTTTATTGCAGAGGTAGTGATAACTGATAACTGATAAGTGATAACTGAAATGACACAAACACGTTTTAGAAAAACAAACCAACCCGACAATAGAGCGGCAAATCAAGCTAAAGATTACCATCAAAAATCTCATCAAGAAACTTCACAACCTCAATCAGGTAATAGTAATGGTAATGAAGAAGTAACAATTGTGCCAGTAGAAGTATGGCAGCCAAACAATAACCAAACATATTATTCACAAAACTCTCTAGGTTTAAAGGCAAAAACTAACGCATTAGCAGAAGATTTAGCAGTATTACGCTCTAATATAGATGTCAGAATTAATCAACTTCAATCATTAATAGAAACAGAAGGAGCTGCCGCAGAAAGAGCCGAATTATTAAACGAAATAACCTCTAATATTCGGGAATCTCTTAATGTTGAAGATATCTTTAAAACAGTTGTGGAAGATGCCAGAGCTGCTTTACAAACAGACAGAGTAATAGTATATGACTTTGATGAAAATTGGCAAGGTACAGTCATTGCTGAATCAGTTGGTAGTGAATGGCCAAAATCCTTGGATGCCAAAATAGCCGACCCCTGTTTTGCAGACCGTTATGTAAACTTTTATCAAAAAGGGCGAGTAAGGGCGATCGCTGATATCTATGAAGCAGGATTAACAGAATGTCACATTGGTCAACTCGAACCCTTTGCCGTCAGAGCAAATTTAGTCGCTCCCATTCTTGCCGATGGAGAATTAATGGGTTTATTAATAGCCCATCATTGTGCTGAACCCCGACAATGGATAGAATCAGAAATCGAATTTTTCCAGCAACTGGCGATTCAACTGGGTTACGCTGTAGATCAAGCGTTACTTTTAGAAAAACAACGTGCAGCTACCCAACAAGCTCAAAAATTAAATCAAATTAATGCTGAAATTCGTAAATCTCTCAGTCTGAAAGACATATTAGTTGCTGCAGTCGAACAAACCCGCAGTGCTTTAAATTCAGACCGAGTAGTAGTCTACGAATTTGATAGCGACTGGAAAGGCACAGTTATTGCTGAATCAGTTGATAGTAACTGGCCAAAAGCTTTGGGAGCAAAAATTGCTGACCCCTGTTTTGCTGACCGTTATGTACAACCCTATCAACAAGGGCGAGTTAAGGCTACAGAAAATATTTATGAAGCAGGATTAACTGATTGTCATATTAATCAGCTTAAACCCTTTGAGGTTAAAGCTAACTTAGTTGCCCCTATTGTAGTAGATAATAAACTGCAAGGTCTGTTGATTGCTCACCAATGTTCTGGTCCGAGAGCTTGGACAGAATTAGAAATCGATTTGATGGGGAAAGTTGGTGTTCAAGTGGGGTACGCTCTAGACCAAGCATATCTATTAGAAAGGCAACAAGCTGCGGTTAAACAAGCTCGATTATTAAACGAAATTTCTAACAGTCTGCGGAGTACCACTAATACTGAAGAAGTTTTTGATACTCTAATTGAAGAAGCTCGTAATGCTCTGGAAGCAGACCGCGCCGTCATCTGCCAATTTGATGAGAATATGGTCGGTACAGTGGTAGCAGAATCAGTCGATCGGAGTTTTACAGCTACTCTTGGGCATAAGATAGATGACTCTAGCTTTGGCAAAAACTTTAAATCCTATCTGCGCGGGCAAGTTAGCACCATTGAAAATATTAGAACATCTGGAATAGCTGAGTCGGACATTAAACTATTAGAGCCTTTTGAAGCTCAAGCTAACATTGTTGCTCCTGTTTTAGTAGAAGCAAAACTCTATGGTTTGTTAATTATTTATCAATGTTCTAAAGCTCGAAGTTGGGAAGAATCAGAAATTACCTTTATTAAACAGTTAGCTAGTCAAGTCAGCACATCCTTAGAACAAAAAAGACTTTTAGAACAGCAAAAAGTCGCCACCGAACAAGCACGACGCTTGAATGAAATCAGCTCGATGATTCGGGAGTCTTTGAACGAACAGGATATTTTTAACACAGTAGTAGTTGAGACTCGCCAAGTGTTAGCAGCAGACCGAGTAATGATTTATAAGTTAGATACTGACTACAATGGTGTTGTTGTAGCTGAATCAGTAGATAGTATGTGGCCTGTTGGTTTGGGAAGCAAGCTAGACAGCAAATGTTTTAAGGAACATCATATTAAAGCTTATCTGCGAGGACGAATTAAGGTATTCAATAATCTGCACGACCCCTCTCAAACCATGATTGATGATGCTAAGAATACCGAATGTTACTTAAAAGATGCTGAACCTCTAGAAATTAAAGCGACCTTGACAGCTCCAATTATTGTTGAGAAAAAGCTGTATGGTTTCTTTGTGACTAATCAATGTTCTGGCCCTCGGAACTGGAAAGATACAGAAGTTGATTTTATTAAGCAGTTAGCAACTCAAATCGGTTTTGCAGTTGAACAGGAAAACCTGATACAACAACAAAAGACAACTGTTGAACAGTCTAAAAAACTGAATACAATTAGCTTAAGGATTCGGGAATCTCTTGATATTACCCGCATTTTCCGTACCGGAGTAGAAGAAGCACTCAAACTGATGGAAGCTGACCGGGTGGTAGTTTATCGGTTTGATGAAGATTGGGATGGCAAGATTATTAGTGAGGCGGTAAAACAGGGGTATATCAATATTGCCGAGATGGAAACCGATGTAGCTTGTTTTCCCGCAGATTATGTGGAACCCTATCGTCAAGGTCGGGTACAAGTGACACCAGATGTTACTAAAGCAGGTTTGACAGCGTGCCACGAAGAACAACTTGGAAAATGGCAGGTTAAAGCTAATATAGTAGCTCCAATTTTGGTTAACCAAACTCTCTATGGTTTATTGGGAGTGCATCAATGTTCTGAAACTCGCAACTGGTTAGAGTCGGATGTTGAGGTGTTTAAGCAGGTGGCTTTACAAATTGGATATGCTCTTGACCAGGCAATTTTGTTACAAGAAATTCTACAAGCTCGCCAAAAAGCAGAAGCTATATCTGTTGAGCAACAACAGCAAAAAGAATTACTCGAAAATCAGATCGAAAAGTTTTTGGCAGAAATCGAAAATTCTTTCGATGGAGATTTAACAGTTCGAGCTGCTGTAACAACTGGGGTAATGGGAACTGTTGCTGACTTCTTTAATGCCACAATTGAAAACTTACAGCAGTTGGTATTGCAGGTACAGTCGGCAACAAATGTTGTGAGTTCGACAACTGAAGGTAATGAGGTAGAAATTAAGAAGTTGTCTGGTGAAGCTCAACGGCAAGCTGAATCAATAGCTAATGCTCTGCAACAAATTCAGGTCATGGCTAATTCTGTGCAAGCAGTGGTAGGTAATGCTCAACAAGCAGAAGCTAAGGTGCAGCAAGCAAATCAGATTCTCCAAACCAGTGATGCTGCGATGAACCGAACTGTGGATGGTATTGTGGGAATTCAGAAAACAGTGGAGGCAACTGCCAGGAAGGTGAAAACTCTAGGGGAAACTTCTAAGAAGATTTCACGGGTTCTGAGTTTGATTAATGATTTGGCAAATCAAACAAATGTTTTGGCTTTGAATGCTTCGGTAGAAGCAACGAGAGCAGGACAAGACGACCAAGGTTTTGCTACAGTTGCTAGTGAAGTACGTTCTCTGGCAGAACAGTCAGCTAGTGCTACTCAGGAAATAGAGGAAATTGTTGAGGAACTTCAATCTGGAACCAGTGAAGTTATTAAGGCAATGGTAGTTGGACGCAAGCGAGTAATGATTGGTACTCAGTTAGTTAAGGGAGCGCGCAAAACTCTAACAGATGTGTTGGATGTGAGTGGAGAAATTAGTGAGTTGGTAGAGGGAATTACTGTTTCTGCTACTACTCAAGCTGATACTTCTAATGCACTGTCGAAAACAATGGAGGAAGTAGCGGCGATCGCTAATCAAACTTCTGAACAATCTACTACTGTGGCAGATTCTTTTGCTAAGTTACTAGCAGTTGCTGGAGAGTTAGAAAAGAATGTTGCTGAGTTTAAGGTAAATTAATAATGGATAATTGATAATTGATAATTGATAATTAGAGATAGTTTTCATTATCCATATCCATTAATTAGGGTTTGCTCAAAAAGTCTTATGGTTAAGGGTAGGAGTCAAGCCACCCCCGCCCCTCCTAGGAGGGGAGTCAGGAGCTTTAGGTTCAGTAGGGTGCGTTGCAACGCACCCGCATCCCTAGAGTATTTGAAACTCTCAGTAATCTTAGAAGCTATTTGTAAACTCATAAAAAACCTCTCTCCAAATCTCTCTCCTGCGAGGAGAGAGGCTGGCTTCACCCCCATTCCCTTGTAGGGAAGGCGGGCAGGGGGGGTTAGGTTTTGAGGATTCATCGGTTCTATGCAATACTTCTCAAACAGTTTCTTACTTTTGAACTCTGACTTTTGACTTCTCAGTTGAGGAATAAAACCTCCAAAGTCTTACTTTTGGAAAGTACACAAAGAAACCCGGTTTCTTGGATAAATCGTTGTTTTTATAGAAATCTACAAAAAACCCGGTTTCTGAGTTAGCCTGCTTAACGAAGTCAGAAGTCAGAAGTCAGTAGGGGTGATTTCCTACGGAATGCTCCGCAAAGGCTCTTCACCCGTACAGAAGTTGTTTTTGTAACGGGGATTTGAGCAAGGCTCCAAAAACATTTCCCTTTAAAAGGGGAGGCTTTAAACCCAATTATTTTGGTAAGTCCTGGTTATACTAAATTAAGTTATGAAAAGTACCTTTTTCAAATTCCTGTCTAACCATCTCCCTCTCCCCCACTCCCTACTCCCTATTCTCTATTCTCTATTCCCTATTCCCTATTCCCTATGATTGAAATTGACGATCAAGCTTACGAATTTTTTGTAGAAGAAACTACAGAATTACTGCAAACTCTTGAGGAAGGATTAATTAATATTTCTCAAGAGCATGAACTTCAAACACTCCATCAATTAATGCGAGCAGCTCATTCAATTAAAGGTGGTGCTGCTTGTATCGGTTTAATGGGAATTAAAACAATTGCCCATGACTTAGAAAATGGTATTAGAGCGCTTTATCAGGAAAATACTGTTTTTGATTTGGACTTAGAGAATTTATTACTGCAAGCTTTTGACTGTTTGCGATCGCCAACTACAGAACAAATTGAAACAGGTAACTATGATGAAAATACAGCTCTTGCTAGTGCGAAACAAGTATTTGAGCAGTTAGAAAAGAAACTTGGGCATTCTCTAGAGGAAGCAGCAGAGTTTCCAGAAGTACCAATGGAACAGGGCGATATGGCTAAGTTCTTGTTTACAGAAGAAATACCTTCTGGTTTGCAGCGTTGGGAAAGTTTGTTAACTGGAAAAATCAAAGGCGATAATGGTTTATCCCTTCAAGATGAATTCAAGAGACAAGCAGAAGTATTTGCGACTTTGGGAACAATGCTGAATTTACCTGGGTTTACTTCTATTGCTCAAACTACAATTAAAGCACTGGAAGTAAATCCAAAATATACAGCAAAAATTGGTCAACTAGCTTTAGCAGATTTTTGGGCAGGACAAAAATTAGTATTAGAAGGCGATCGGGCTCAAGGTGGAAAACCGAATCCAACATTAGTTAAATTAACTAAACCAATAAAATCTAAAAAATCTGTCGCAACTACTAAGCAGAAACAAGTTAATCAAGTTAGTAAAAAATCTGAGGTTACTAATGAAAATCAAGAGCAAAAAGTAGAAACAACTAACAGAATAAAAACTCAAATATCTCAGACTGAAATCCCATTAGTCAATGTCTCTGAGCAAAAAGAATCTGCACCAGAAGTTAGGGATAATAACAATTCAGAAAAAGTAAATAAATCTACTAAAGTTGCCAATCAAAATCAAGGTAAAAAAACAGAGACGACTAATACAAATAAAACTCCATCCTCAAAAGTAAATAAATCTACTAAAGTTGCCAATCAAAATCAAGGCAAAAAAACAGAGACGACTAATACAACTAAAACTCCATCCTCAAAAGTCAATCAAGCTACCAAAGTTGCCAATCAAAATCAAGGTAAAAAAACAGAGACGACTAATACAAATAAAAATCAATCCTCAAAAGTCAATCAATCTACTAAAGTTGCCAATCAAAATCAAGGTAAAAAAACAGAGACGACTAATACAACTAAAACTCAACCCTCTACCTCTAATGGTAATGGTACAAAAGCATCAGTAAATATCTCGAATAAACCAGATTCTACAGCAGAAGTTTCTCAAAATTCCAAGCCAATTCAACAAAAACAAACTACCTCTAAATCTCCATCTAATTTAGGTATTAGGATAGACCTAAAACGCCTAGAAATGTTGAATAATTTAGTGGGAGAATTAGCCACCCAAGATAATAGTTTTATTCTCCAAAATCAACAAACTCAAGCTTCAATAGAAACTTTAGATAAAGGGTGGCTGAGATTTCATCAATTAATGGTACAATTTCAAGATATTACAGCCTTTGCGGAGAAGCTCAAGAAATCACAAAACTCTCAGAATAAAAAACTAGGCTCTTTAATAGATATGTTACCAAATCTCTTAGAAGAAATTGCTCAAATAGGAGAAGCAGTAGATGACATTAAACTATTACATCAGCAAGGTCAACAAATTGTCAAAAAAAGGCAACAAACCTTACAGCAAATACAAAGTAATCTCAACAAAACTCGAATGTTACCTGTAGAATCATTATTTAATAGATTCCCCAGAATGATTAGAGATTTATCAGTACAAAAGCAAAAACAGGTAAAACTAGAATTAGTTGGGATGAATACTATGTTAGACAAAGCAGTTTTAGAGAAATTATATGACCCCATAGTTCATATACTAAGAAATGCTTTTGATCATGGTATTGAACCAGCAGAAATCAGAAAGGCAAATGGCAAACTAGAGACAGGAATAATTACTATTAAATCTTATTATCAAGGAAATTATACTTATATTGAAATTAAAGATGATGGTGGGGGTATAGATGTTGAAAAAATTCGGAATAAAGCCATACTGAAGCAAATAGTTTCTGCGAGTGAAGCAGCAAAATTATCAACAAAACAGTTATATCAATTTTTATTCTATCCTGACTTTTCAACTAAAGAAGAAGTGAGCGATCTATCAGGAAGAGGAGTAGGATTAGATGCAGTATTGCGTCAAACAGAAGCATTAAAAGGGAATATTACTATTCAATCAGAAATCGGTAAAGGCACAAGATTTCTTCTGAGGTTACCTTGGACTTTAACAATTACAAAATTATTAGTTTTTCGTATGGAAGGCAATTTGTTTGCTATTCCCTTAGATATTTTAGCAAGTATTATCTATGCCGAACCGACTGAGATTACAGTAAATAAAGAAGCAGAAGAAACTTATGATTGGAAAGGCAAAAAAGTATCAATAGCACCATCAATTGTATCAGATTATAATTATCCAATAGTCTTAGGAAATATCCAACAAAAATCTGTTGAATTCGGCAAAAACCCTTATGGTCAAAAATCTCAAGGAAAGGTAATGTTATTGTTGATTTCTGAAGATACAGATACAATTGCTATCAAAATAGAACAAATATTAATGGAACAAAATTTGACGATTAAACCTTTTAGTCAACTTTTAACATCCCCATCATATTTGTATGGTTGTACTATTTTAGGAGATGGTAGTTTAGTACCAGTTATTGACGGAGTTAAATTATTAGAAAAAACCTTAAATAAAACGGGGATAAATCGTCAGAAATCACCAGGCATTCAGAAGCAGTTTAAACAGTCTGCTTCGTCTAAATTAACCACTATTTTAGTAGTAGATGATTCTTTAACTACTCGTCAAACTATTTCTAAAACTTTGCAGAAATCAGGATATAATGTTGTCCAAGCTCAAGATGCTAAAGCAGGATTAAGGCAGTTAGACCAAAATACTTATATTAAGGCTATTATTTGTGATGTGGAAATGCCAGAAATGAATGGTTTTGAGTTTCTGAGTCGTTGTCGTAAACAATATTCTCAGGAGGAAATGCCTGTATTAATGTTAACATCTCGTGGCAGTCAACCCTATCGTCAGTTAGCTAAACAGTTGGGAGCAAATGGCTATTTAACTAAACCTTATTTAGACCAAGATTTAATTAATAATTTACAAAAATATTTGAGCAATTAATAGTAAGGATTCAGCATTGTTGAATTTCGCTGATAAGTATTTCCATTATGTTCCATTAAGATTTTTTTATTATTATAGTCATTTCAAATAAGGGTGAAACACTTTTTTGGCTGAAATACTTTGCTAGGTAAATAAACACTCGTCCCAGTCTTATTAAGAATGACTATATCTATTGTTTTCGCAAAGGGAAAAGAAATAAGCATTTGAGCAGTCAATTTTTGATCTTTATGGTATCCAAACAAATTTCGATACCAGCTTTTAAAAGACCTCTGTATTGGTGTCAAGTGTCATAAGTTTCACCTCTTCCCCTTCTATAATTGTACAAAGGAACATCTTTTGCACCTGCTAAATATAGGTTTTCTTCTTTTGTTACCCAATTAATAATTATTAATTATTAATTATTAATTATTAAATAATTCTGGTTTAAAGCCTCCCCTTTTAAGGGGAAAAAAAGTGCTAGGATATTTCCCGATATTCAATTCCTTAACGGTTTTAACCTTCTTGTAATTATCAATTATCCATTATCAATTATCAATTAATGAACAGCCTTAATTTAGCGTTTTTCTGATGGCATTTTTCCCATTTCATAGCTAAATTTATATCAGATAAAACTCGCCATTCAGTCCCCAAATTATCAATTTTGGTATCTACTTTTATCTCATTAATATTGGATTCTTCATCTTTTAAAAAATCCGACATCAAAACATGCATTGGAATGATATAGTCTGTATGAACATTAAAGGCATCTTTTGTCGCTAAATCAAGTAATTCTGCTCCCTAACTTCATACCTAAAGGCTTCTAATACATCTTTCTTATTATTTTGTTCTGGTTCATTTAAAGCTTTTCTATATGAGTAAGGCTCCCATTCTCCATCCTTATTTTTATAATTAAATGCACTATATTTTCCCCAGGAATGAAGAGCTATTTTGAGCTGGGGGTTATCGGACATTGAAATGTGCGGTCGCCGTCGCAACAAAATCCATTTTCCTAGTAAATATTCAGGTGAATTTTCTTTAAGAATTGTTCCTGATGGGGTGCTAGTCAAAACATCTCTACACATTTTTGTCAACTCAGATTTATTTTTCAAATCTCCATAGTAATCATATTTTTTTCTCACTGAAACCTCCTCAAATCTAACGCAGACTTAACTGGTAATTCACGATTATCAAAGAATCACTATTATAGCCTTGAAAAAAAATTATCCAATAGTACCATTAAGCTGCGGAATGTAGAGTTAACAACTTAATGTTTAACATTTATACTATTCTATTAATAAATAAATTAATTCTTGTATCTAAAAAAATGTCACAACAGTTTTCCCAGGAACCTATGCTTGAAATTACTGTCCAAGAGCTAGCAAGTCGCCTCATAGATGGTATTCCTGAAAATTTACAATTAGTAGATGTTAGAGAGCCACAAGAAGTAGAAATAGCCTTTATCAAAGGTTTTAAAATTTTACCCTTAAGTCAGTTTCCTGAATGGTCAGACCAAATTCATGTCCATTTAGACTCCGAGCAAGAAACATTAGTTTTGTGCCACCATGGGATGCGTTCTGCTCAAATGTGCCAATGGTTGAAGAGTCAAGGTTTTACTAATGTTAAAAATATTATTGGTGGTATAGATGTCTACTCATTAGTCGTAGATAAAAGTATACCGCGCTATTAGACAGCAAAAACTTTATGATTATTAAGTAGAAAAGTTTCTTTAACTACATATTTTTTAGCAGAATATGCTTATATCATAACGAAGCACCAAGTTATATTAAGAAAAATAACTCTAATGTTTTGATTAACTAAGATAATTATTTTCTGCTATTGTCTGGAAACTTACCGATATACTCACCCTACATCTATGTCAGTGCAAGTTAAGCTTAATAATCGTCATCAACATATTCTTTGGGCAACAGTTCGCCACTATATTGCGACAGCAGAGCCAGTTGGCTCAAAGTCCCTTGTAGAAGTAGAAGAGTATAATCTCAGTGTTAGTCCAGCAACCATTCGTAATGGGATGAGCTTTTTAGAGAAAAGTGGACTTTTATATCAACCTCATACTTCAGCCGGAAGAGTTCCCTCAGACTCAGGCTACCGAATATATGTCGATCAATTAATGACACCTTCAGAAAATCTGGCTTTTGAAGTTGAAGAACTTTTACAAAAACAACTGAATTGGCCAGAAGGTCGCCTAGAAGCTGTACTTCAAGGAGCAGCTCAAATTTTAGCTACTCTCAGTGGTTATATTTCTTTGGTGACAATGCCTCAGACTTCCACAGCCAAGCTACGACACCTCCAACTGGTACAAGTCGAAGCAGAAAAAATTATGCTAATTGTCGTGACAAATACTTATGAAACTCAGTCACTAATGATGGACTTGGGGGCAATAAATCAAACAAACGATCGACAAAATTCACCAGATAATTCGGTACTTTCCAACCCAGAGGATATTGATAGAGAGTTACAGATATTATCAAATTTTTTGAATAGCCAATTACGAGACCGGGCAATAGGAGAATTATCTTTATTGGACTGGAGTGAACTAGACCGGGAGTTTGAGAAGTACACTGAATCGATCAAAAATCTATTGGAAAATTTAACTCTCCGTTCTCAGACACCTGATTATACCAGAATTATGATTAGTGGTATAGCAGAAGCATTGCGTTTACCAGAATTCTCCCAACTGCAACAAGTCCAAACTATTATTCACCTACTTGAAGAAAAACAAGAGGAACTGTGGCCTTTAATATTTGGAGCTACCGGGAAAAAAACAGATAAGCAGGTGAAAGTTAGAATTGGCTCAGAAAATCCCTTGGAACCCATCCAAGGTTGTGCCTTAGTTTCTGCAACCTATGGGAATGGGACAATTCCTCTAGGAAGTGTAGGAGTTTTAGGGCCAACTCGGATGGTATATGAGAATGCGATCGCTCTAGTTAAATCTACAGCCGATTTTCTCTCGGAAACAATAGGAATTGATTAATGCTGAAATCTATACCTTTTATAGCCACTTTTCATCTCCAATGTAGGGTTTTCAGTAATGTTGTGTAAATTGTCGGCGATCGCCAAAAACATTAACTATTGAATTTATTTTTTCAACTGGCGACCACTCTCCCCTCCTATAGGTCGCTAGTTGGATGGAGACCTAGAGCTTTTATACTAGGTTTTGAAGTGTGGAATGTAGGATTGAAAATCATTTCAGGTTCTCATTTCACAAGTGGAGCTTAGGAATTATTTGTTACATTATTTAACTGAGTTGGTAGTAGAATAAAGATAGAGCATTGACTTAATCAAAGAATAACGATTTAATACGTTAAAAAGTATACCATTATACTGTCAATACCCTACATGAAATCCATCCGAACCAAACTCAAACTGAATAACAAGCAGAAAACACTCTTGGCTCAACACGCAGGTTATAGCAGATGGTGTTATAATTGGGGTCTAAGTTTATGGAATGCTGCTTATAAAGATGGTTATAAACCGAAGGCTCGCAAGCTAAGAGAGGTTTTTACCAATCATACAAAACCACTAACACCCTGGATGAAAAACTTATCTTCCAGAGTATACCAATATGCTTTTCCTTCGGAATGCTACCCTACGGGATGCTTCGCAAACGCAAACATTAACTTGGGTGAAGCATTTAAGAGATTCTTTTCCTTTCCTTCGGAATGCTTCCCTACGGGATGCTTCGCAAACGCAAACAAGGGTTGAGTAAATATCCAAGGTTTAAGAAAAAAGGTAAACATGATTCTTTTCCTTTCCTTCGGAATGCTTCGCAAACGGAATGCTTCGCTTTCCACAATTGATAATTGTGGAAAGCCAATAGAATTAAACGGATGGAGTCATAAACTCCCTTTCATTGGTTGGGTGAAAACTTATGAACCCATTGAGGCAACAACTCAGAAAATAACTATTAGTAGACAAGCGGGTGATTGGTATCTTAGTTTAGCTTTTGAATTTACTCCGACTTCAAAAACAAAAACTACAGAAGTTGTAGGTGTTGACTTAGGCGTAAAAACCTTAGCAACATTAAGCAATGGGAAAGTTTTTGAAAGTTTAAAGTCATACCGTAAGCTTGAACCCAAACTTTCTCGGCTACAGTATATTAACCGGAATAAAATTATTGGTTCAGCTAACTGGAGGGCAGCACAACTTAAGATAGCTAGGCTGCATAGAAAAGTAGCAAACATCCGCAAAGATGCACTTCATAAATTGACAACATACTTAGCCAAAAACCACGGCACAATTGTCATAGAAGATTTGAACGTTAGTGGAATGTTATCTAACCACAAACTAGCTAAATCCATTGCATACCAAGGATTTTACGGATTTAGACGACAGCTAGAATATAAATGCCAATGGTACGGTTCGGAGTTAGTAGTAGTAGATAGATTTTTTCCATCATCAAAGACTTGTTGCAGGTGTGGTCACGTCCAAGATATGCCGTTAAACCTGAGAAGGTATGATTGCCCTGACTGTGGCTTGTCAATAGATAGAGATTTAAACGCAAGTATCAATTTGCGATCGGGCGGTCGGCTTGATCGTGAATGCCTGTGGACGGAGTGCTGCCGACAGTTCCGGTGGAAGGCGGTCAGACCCCGCGTCGGCGTAAGACGCAAGCGGTGCGACCCCGCGACGACGAAAGTCGCAAGGGAACGCGCACCAAGAGAGGGAATGCTGACCAAGAGACAGGAAGTAAACAGTAGAATATCATGCTATATGACGTTTTATATCGGTTTTATGAAGCAGTTGAGTCTGTAAATATGAAAAAATTAAAAAAAATTATATCAGCTTTCTTGGCAACACTACAACCTAAATCAGAAAAACTAGAGGTTGAAACTTATGGTTTAACAGATAGTGAATTTTCTCTAGAAAAAACTGAGGAAATTGTGGGATGGTTACTAAAGGTATTGATAAAAACAGGATATATTGGTAAGTCTTATTTAATTTTTGACCATGGCAATGAAGACTGGGAAGATTTGATGTTGAAAGCAATTTTGAGAGAAGAACCAATGTTTTTGTATCGACTGAATAAAAGACCTTCACCTGCTAATATTGGCTGTCATTGGTATTTAACTGAACATCCGAGTTTGAGACTTTATCAGTTGCACTTTGAGGTTGATTAACAATTAATTAGACATCTCCAGAAAGGAGGGAACAGGGAACACTTATAGCAGTTTTCATGTTTTTTAGAGTACAGAGATTTAGGTTTAAAGGAAGAAGTAAGAAGTTTTGTAGTCTACCTTTGTGAAAACCGCTATAACTGAGAACAGGAATTAAAGATATAGATAATTTCGGTTTTGTTGCATGAAAGTAGCAATAAAACATCGGTGTCGCTTTGCTAGGCATATCAAACGCGGAGCAAGTGCAGCAGCTATATCAGTCTCTTTCGAGAGATTGATGTTTTTTTCATCTATTGTACAATAGTTAGGACTGACTAATTAAATCTTAAAGTATTGACAGATAAAGGTTTGAGCGTAAAATTGATGTTTGTTTCATCTGTTGTACAATAGTTAGGGCTGGCTGATTAAATCTAAAAATATTGACAGATAAGGGTTTAAGCCTAAAATTGATGTTTGCTTCATCTGTTGTACAATAGTTAGGGCTGGCTGATTAAATCTCAAAGTATTGGCAAATAAGGGTTTGAGCCTAAAGTTGATGTTTGCTTCATCTGTTGTACAATAGTTAAGGCTGACTGATTAAATCTCAAAATATTGACAGATAAGGGTTTAAGCCTAAAATTGAGCCTAAAATTGATGTTTGCTTCATCTGTTGTACAATAGTTAGGACTGACTGATTAAATCTCAAAGTATTGACAGATAAAGGTTTGAGCGTAAAATTGATGTTTGTTTCATCTGTTGTACAATAGTTAGGACTGGCTGATTAAATCTAAAAATATTGACAAATAAGGGTTTGAGGCTAAAATTGATGTTTGCTTCATCTATTGTACAATAGTTAGGACTGGCTGATTAAATCTAAAAGTATTGACAGATAAGGGTTTTAACCTTTTTAGGTCGGGAAAAAGTACCGAGTTTTCAGCTCTTTATGCACGGTTCCCGAAAAATCAAAAAGTTAAGATTTTGGGCGCATAGTTGAGCCAAAAAATTACTCCCCTACTCCCCTACTCCCCTACTCCCCTACTCCCCTACTCCCCTACTCCCCCGCTCCCCTACTCCCCTACTCCCCTACTCCCCTACTCCCCCGCTCCCCTACTCATTACAAAAAAATTTTTCAGCAAACCCTAATTATTCGCAGCTCGCACTAAAATTACAGTACAATCACAACCACGAGCGATCGCCTCTGGAATGTTACCATTAATCATGTGCCTCAAAAATCCCTCCTTACTAGCACCAATAACCACAACATCAGAGTGATGAGCATTAGCCAAATCAACCACAGCCTCTGAAACAGATTTAGAACAGACTGTAGTAGCCATCACCTCTGTATGCAGTCTGTGTTTCAGCATTCTAGCAGCTTGCTGCATTTCCTGAATATTAGGATTAACAACAGATTGAGTACAGACTTGACATAGAAGAATTTCTGGCTTCACACTCAAAGAAACTAAAGCAGGCAAAAGTTTAACTGCTGCTGCTTGTGTCGGAATATCCCTAAGAGGTACTAACCATTGTCGCCATCCTAAAAATGAGTACACATAATCAGAATAAGGGTTAAATTTTTCATTAGCAACACCTGAAAACTTTTCTCTCTCTCTAAATTTCTCACCACCCCACTTCACTACCACAACCTCACAAATAGCTTGTTGCATCAGAGTATCCACAATACTCCCAAAAATACGACCAGGTGCAATATCACCCTTCCAACCCATCAATATTAAAGATATATGTCTCTCCTTAACAGTTTCCAAAATAGCATCAGCAATATCGTGACCAACCCGCACTTGAGTATGGATGGGAATTTGTAAATCTGTAGCTATGCGTTCTGCCATTGCCAACAAACGACGACTCTCAGTTGTATCTACCACAGTCTCAGCAGGAGAATTTTGACGAGGTACAATTACAATTTGCAGACATTCTAGTTCATAATTGCGTTGCCGAGCAATTACAGCAGCCAACCTTAATAATGCAGGAGCAGTACGAGGATTACTCAAAGGTACTAACAACCGACCATTACCAATTTGAGGCGCTCGTGTTTGATAAACTACATAAGATGGTTCTGGAGGGTTAGTTCTTGAGTTTGTCTCACCTATTAATTGCTCTGATTCTATTTTAATGATATCAGTATCAGTAATAATCCCCACAAGATGACGACCCTCCATCACAGGTAAACGACTAATTTTGTATCTATGTAAAAGATTTAAAACCTCACTCAGATTATCTCTAGTCTTAACTGTCATTGGATGGAGTGTCATAAACTCTTTTAAAAGATGATTCCCTGGAACTTGACGTTTCCGAGTGTAGACTAAATCTGTCTGAGTGACGATACCTACCAGCAAACCTTGACTGTCAAGTACAGGAAAACCTCGATGAGTAGAACTAGAAAATTTCTGCTTAACTTCATCTAAAGTTAAATTAAAATCAAGAGTTTCCACAGGAGTGTGCATAACTTGATCGGCGCGAATATTACTCAAATAATCATTTGCTGACGTTTCTTTGTTAAGTTGTAGACCTTTTAAATCTAAAACTAGGTCAGATAAAGATTTCTTATCTATCTTTTCTGCCACCAATAAAGCCACAATAGAAACAATCATCAGTGGTAACACCAAACGAAAGTCTTGTGTCTGTTCAAAAATAACTACTACTGCTGTGATCGGCGCTCTTGACACAGCACAAAAGAATGCACCCATTCCTGCTAGAGCGAAAATTGTTGGTTGTTCAATACCAACTAAATTACTTTGCAAAATCCCAATTATTTGACCTAAAGCAGAGCCAATAATTAAAGATGGTGCAAATAATCCGCCAGGGGCACCTGAACCTGCAGCAAATATTGTTAAGATCAAGTGGGCGCTAAAAGCAATGAAACTAAGTTTTAAGTTGGCTTCATTACTTCCCAATATTTCTCTTAAACCTGTATAATTGTGAAATGACTCTGGTAAAGATGCAATTATTAAACCACTAATCAATCCGGTAATAGCTATTCGCCAAGGTAATTTTAATTTCAGTTTACGCTGATTAAATATTGAAGTTGCAATAATTCCCCGACTAAATACTGTTCCTAGTAACCCTGCTAAAATTCCCAAAACTATGTAGAAAGGAATTTCTTTAGGATCTAAAAATCCTGTAATTGATGTATCTAGGTAATCACTGCTGTTTTCTAAGTACAAACTTTTTCCACCTAGCATTTGCGAAGTAACTGCACCGACAAATGAAGCAATAATTGCTGGACCCAAGGTAATGCCAGAAACATCGTGCATTAGGTCTTCAACTACAAATAACACTCCAGCAATAGGAGCATTAAAGCCAGCAGCTAATCCAGCAGCAGCACCACAGGCAATTAACTGACGAGAATAACTGGGAGAAGTGGGAAGCCAACGACTAATCCAAGCTGCCAAAGATGCACCTATTTGCACAGTAGGGCCTTGTCTTCCTAGTGTTAGTCCAGAACCCACTGTCAAAATAGTAGTGAGCATTTTGACAATAGCGATCTGGAAGTTTAAGGGGACTGTCATACCTGCTAGTGCTGCTTTTACTTGTGGTACTCCACTCCCTCCAGTTTCTGGTGCTAAACGTTCTACTAATACACCTGTGAGAAATCCTCCAATTAAGCCAAAAATAGGTAGTAACAACCAAGGAGGAAATTTGAGGGATGCTGCTATTCGCCAACTACCTAGCCAGCCCACCCCTTCTTTGAGGGTGACGGCCGCTAATCCTGAAGTTATTCCGATTAAGCTGGCTTCAACAACTGCTATAAATTTGGGTCTTATTAGAGGCTTGGTCAGAAAGCCTGTGTATGGATAGACAAATGTTTTGAGATAGGTTTGTGTTTCTTCTCGGATGTGCTGATACCACATAAAGAAATGTTGGCTTTTATTTTGGCAGATTTGTTTTTAATTCTACTCCTTAGTTGGTATTTTTTTGATTTATTACTATTAATATAATTAAGCTAGAAAAGCACGATAATTACTTTCTTAGATTAATTACATCTCCTACTGAATTACTTGTCCGAATGAAAGGTAAGCATTGAGACTTAGCTATCAGCTATCAGCCATTAATTCATTATTGTGTTAGGAGGAATTAGTCTCTAAGGAGAATTAAAAGTCCGATACGAAAAAGGTCATTAGTTAATCTTAGTCGTTGTTTTATTCTTTACGAAAATACGAAAAGCTGTTTGCGCAGCATTCCCTTAGAAAAGCTGAATACTTACAATGAAAGTTATTGTTTCTAGAACCAAGATTTCCATCCACTCCAATTTTATATTACAGCACTTTTGAGGATGCTGAGGTACAGTTTTTGCAGTTCAGCCTTCGTTTGCTGTAACAAGCAGGATGCTTGTGTTACCAAAATTACTAATAGACTGGAAGTCTTTGTTTTGTACCTCACTAACTCCGAAATTGCTGTAAGCTTGCTAACTCACAATAACCTGACTATCTTGGGTGAGAAGCGTCATTTTTTTTACTTCTTGCAGCCAATTTTCTGAAGTTTTTAATGGTGTAAAAACATCTAAATAAGGAACATTGAGTTCCAGACATACTTGGGAAAAATCCTCAGATAAATTAACAATCCTAATGTTATGTTGAGCATCATCAACAGGTAGAGAACTTATCATTAATACTGGGAAAAGCTGCTTAACCTGACTTAAAATCTGGTGAGTATTCTCTGTCGATTGATTCCTTTCTCAACGAGTTTTACCGAAATAATTAATAATTAAACAATTAAATAATTAGATCATTCACGCCTT
>NZ_JBNHEQ010000038.1:52130-54319 GCF_050016015.1 Dapis hubbardiae BLCC-M172 | reverse complement strand
AATTATTGCAGACTTTAACCGGCCATGAGAATTGGGTCTATGGTGTAGCATTTAGTCCGGATGGAGAGACTATTGCCACTGCTAGTTCTGACAAAACAGTGAAGTTATGGAAACTTCAGGGGCAATTATTGCAGACTCTGGTAGGGCATAAGAATTCGGTCTATGGTGTAGTATTTAGTCCGGATGGAGAGACTATTGCCACTGCAAGTTATGACAAGACAGTGAAGTTGTGGAACCGTCAGGGGCAATTATTGCAGACTCTCACCGGCCATGAGAATTGGGTCTGGGGTGTAGCATTTAGCCCGAATGGCGAGATTATTGCAACTGCAAGTAGTGACAAAACAGTGAAACTTTGGAACGTTTGGAAGTTCGATCGCCTCCATGAATGGGGTTGCAACTGGATGCGCGACTACCTAGAAAATAACCCCAATGTCAGTGAAAGCGATAGACATTTGTGTGATGGTGTTGGGAAATGAGATACCATGTCAAATCCAGATATTGTAGGGGCGAATGGTCATTCGCCCCTACGCATTGTATGATGATCGACGGAATTATGTTACTCCGAAATTAAATGAATTTACCTAAATATTTAACCACATTACCCCCAACAAAATTCTGGTTTTACCTCAGCCTAACCCTAGCCATAATTTGTGGAATTTTAGGAATAATTCCCGCCTTCAGCCATCAATATGTCGTCCAAGATGACGCTCGCTCCCATGTTTTTTGGATGGCAAGATTTCTCAATCCAGAACTTTTTCCCAACGATATTATTGCCGACTATTTTCAATCAGTCGCCCCCAAAGGATATACCTACTTTTATCAACTATTTTCCCTCATCGGCATCCCACCTTTATTACTCAATAAATTCCTGCCAATAATATTAGGATTAATCACAACTACCTATTGTTTTGGAGTCGCAATAGAAATATTACCCGTGCCACTCGCGGGATTTCTCAGCACATTATTTTTGAATCAAAATCTCTGGCTCAAAGACGACTTAATCTCCGCCACCCCCAGAGCATTTTTCTATCCTTTATTCCTAGGATTTCTCTATTACTTCCTCAGACATTCTTGCTTAGGAATAGCGATAACAATCTCTCTTCTCGGATTATTTTATCCCCAAGGAGTTTTTCTATGTTCCGCCCTCTTAGTCTTAGACTTTCTCTACTTCCGAAACCAGCAAAAATTTACCATTTTAACCATTGGTTTAACCACAGCATTTTTTGTACTTCTACCCTACGCCTTAAATACCTCCAAATATAGTCCGATAATTACATTAACCCAAGCCAAAAAATTACCAGAATTTTTTCCTGGAGGTAGAGCATCCTTCTTTTCAGATAATAGTTTTGATTTTTGGTTAACAGGCGATCGCTCCGGTATTATTCCTCCAGAATGGTTATCTCAATCTTTCCTCCCTCCCCAAGTTTGGGCAGGATTATTATTAATCATTTTCTTAAGCTTAAATTACTTTCCCCTCGCCAAAAAAGTCACTAACAAAATAATCCTTTTACCAGAATTAGCCCTAGCATCAACCGGAATATTTTTAGCCGCCCACTTATTATTATTTCGACTACATCATCCTAGTCGTTACAGTCAACATAGCCTCAGAATTATCATGGCATTAGCTGGTGGAATAGCCTTTACTTTAATAATTGATTTTCTCAGGCAAAAATTCCATCTATTCAACCATTCCTCCCAAACAAAACCAGTCGGAAAAATCAAAACTATATCTATATCAGGACTTACGGAGAAACCGGGTTTATCAAATAAATTTCTTGATTTGAATCAGAGTAATAAACCCGGTTTCTTGGTTTATTTGCGTAAGTTATCTATATATATAGTATTAATTTTACTCCTTTTATATCCAGCTTTAACCAACAACTTTCCCGTCACTAATTATGTAGTAGGAAAAGCACCCGAACTTTATGAATTTTTAGCCAAACAACCCTCAGATATCCGCGTTGCTTCCTTAGCATTAGAAGCTAATAATATTCCTACTTTTGCTAAACGTTCAATATTAGTCGGTTCAGAATATGCTTTGCCATATCACCAAGGATATTATGCTGAGATAAAACAACGAGCAAATGATTTAATCCAAGCCCAATATAGTCCGAATTTAGAACAAGTGAAAAATTTTATCCAAAAATATGACATTGATTTTTGGTTATTAGATTCTCAGGCATTGACTT
>NZ_JBNHEQ010000038.1:20369-52030 GCF_050016015.1 Dapis hubbardiae BLCC-M172 | reverse complement strand
GCTAAATGTATTTTAGGTATAACTTCTGGTGACGGAGGTTACAAGAAACCGGGTTGATGAAAGGTAAATTTTAGTATGATGGGGTATTTAATACAAACCCGGTTTCTGCTTTATCCAAAAATATGACATTGATTTTTGGTTATTAGATTCTCAGGCATTGACTTTAGAGTATGTCAGAAAAAATCATCGTCTTCAACAATTAAATAATAATGCCGCTACTTTAGTTAGAGCGCAGATGGAAAATGGCATAATTCCGAGTTTGTTAAATGTTCCAGAAAGTTGTCGAGTTTTAGATATTCAGGATTTAGTTTTATTGGATGCTAAATGTATTTTAGGTATAACTTCTGGTGACGGAGGTTACAAGAAACCGGGTTTATGAAAGGTAAATTTTAGTATGATATAGAATCCGGTTATATAGTATATGTTTATAATTCTATAATTAACTTCAATCTCCCTTACTCCCCTACTCCCCTACTCCCCTACTCCCCACCCCCAACTATACAATAACTATTCAACCGGATTTTATATGATGGGGTATTTAATACAAACCCGGTTTCTGGACTTTTTTCAGAGAGTGGAGAGAGCGATCGCTAAAATCAACACTAACATCTGAGAAACGACTAGAATTTTCATTCTATGAAGCTTCCATAAGGAAAAAGGTTGCATTCGGGAAATAACTCTGATATAATAAAATCACCAGTGGGGGTTGTTCGTCCCTATACATGACTTTTTATTCAACGCCAAAAAAGTCAGATTGACGATAAAGTATGTGAGGGTGAAGCGATCGCTAAAATCGAAAGTAAGAAAAAATGAGCGTACTATCATTTTGTGAAGCACCAAAAAAAATCGTGAGAAAATAAAGTTGCATTCTCCA
This sequence comes from Dapis hubbardiae BLCC-M172, assembly GCF_050016015.1. Classification (NCBI taxonomy): domain Bacteria; kingdom Bacillati; phylum Cyanobacteriota; class Cyanophyceae; order Oscillatoriales; family Microcoleaceae; genus Dapis; species Dapis hubbardiae. The sequence continues at coordinate 51,156 of NZ_JBNHEQ010000038.1, read as the reverse complement.
AAAAATTCTGATATAATAAATTTATTGGTAGTAACTCGCCCTTACACATGACTATTACATCAACTAAAATTAAAGTACCAGAAAAATATTGAGGTTTAAGCGATCGCTCAAATTAAAAACGGAAAAAATCCTAGAGATAATACGTCAATCAGATCGATATGGTATAAAGAAATCGGGTTACAACAAAAACCCCTGCAAAACTATATATAGTGAACAATTTCTTTATGGTTATCAGTTTTGAAAGAGAAAATTGTAGTAATCTCAATATAGCTGAATCCCGCGAATGGTTAGTCACAAACGGCATAGGCGGTTACGCCTCCGGTACAATAACCAACCTCCTAACCCGTCGCTATCACGGACTACTAATAGCAGCTCTCCAACCCCCATTAGGGCGCACTCTACTGCTAACAAAATTAGACGAAACTGCTGAATATAAAGAGGAAAACTACCCCCTATATTGTAACCGTTGGGCAGATGGAACAATAAATCCAGAAGGCTATAAACAAATAGAAAGCTTCTATTTAGAAGGAACAATAGCAGTATGGAAATTTTCCTTTGCAGACGTAATATTAGAAAAACGAATATGGATGGAGCAAGGAGAAAACACAACTTACATTCATTATAAACTACTTAGTGGTAGCCAACCATTAAATTTAGCCATCAAAGCATTAATCAACTATCGGGATCATCATCATAATACCAATGCTAACGACTGGCAAGTTAGGGCCGATAAGGTAAAACAAGGAATCTGTATTAGAGCTTTTCCGAAAGCAACCCCTCTATACTTACTGACACATCCCCAAATAGACGACAAAACCGTAGTCTCTAAACCTGCTAATGACTGGTATTATGGGTTTAACCTAGCAGTAGAAAAATATCGGGGGCAACAAGAATTAGAAGACCACCTACACGCCATCACCTTCAATGCTCAATTAGAAGTAGGAAAATCTCTAACTATAGTTGCCAGCACAAAAGAAAATGCTACTACTAATGGCGAGAGAGAACTAGCTTTTCATCAGAATTACGAACAACAAATAATCCAAAAATTTGCCACTGTCGAAGCACCTAAATCAGAAGTAAAAAATCCAGTCATTAAATTCTGGAAATCATTTACCCAGACACAAGCTGAACCTACTGCCAAAAAGACCCCAGACTGGATCAACCAATTAGTATTAGCAGCTAACCAATTTATTGTCGATCGCAAATCGCCCAAACATCCATACGGCAAAACCATCCTTGCAGGTTATCATTGGTTTGAAGACTGGGGACGCGACACCATGATTAGTTTACCTGGTTTAACTATTTGTACAAAACAATTGGATGTCGCCCTGTCTATTCTGCTCACCTTTGCTGAGTATGTTGACCAAGGAATGTTGCCAAACCGCTTCCCCGACGGTGCAACTAAACCAGATTATAATACTGTAGATGCCACACTTTGGTATTTTGAGGCAATTCGAGCATACTATGAAGCAACCGAAGATGACAAATTATTAGCAGAATTGTTTCCAGTGTTAGCAGAAATTATTGACTCCTATCGTCGAGGTACTCGTTATAATATCCAGTTAGATGCTGATGATGGTTTAATTTATGCAGGTGAAACAGGTAGTCAACTTACTTGGATGGATGCGAAAGTAGATGATTGGGTAGTGACACCGCGTATTGGGAAACCAATTGAAATCAGTGCTTTGTGGTACAATGCTCTGCAAATCATGGATAAGTTTGCCCAACAGTTGGGTAAGAATAATCTAGATTATGAAAGATTATCAAGGTTGATAAAGGAGAAGGGTTTTGCTCGTTTCTGGAATCAAGAAGGTGGTTACTGTTACGATGTAATAGATACACCTAATGGTAATGATGCTTCTTTGCGACCGAATCAAATATTTGCGTTGTCATTGCCAGCAACTGGTAAATATAGTTATGTTCCTCTCCTGACAACAGAGCAAGAAAAACAGGTGATGGATATATGCACTCAAAAGCTATTAACTCCTTATGGTTTACGCAGTCTTGCTAGCGACGATCCAAAGTATAAGGGTGTTTATGGTGGAGATATTTATCAACGTGATGGTGCTTATCATCAAGGTACTGTTTGGGGTTGGTTGATAGGTGCTTATGCTGTAGCGCATTTACGAATTTATAATGATCCGGTAAAAGCTGAGGAGTTATTGAAACCAATGGCAGAGCATTTAATGGTGCATGGTATTGGTAGTATCAGTGAAATTTTTGATGGCAATGAACCGATGACACCTCGTGGTTGTATTGCTCAAGCGTGGAGTGTTGCAGAAGTTTTGCGAGCTTGGTCAGTGATTAATAAGGTTAATTGAAATCAAAAATAACCCTTTATTTAGGGCAGTATTTAGCAGTGAAGTAATTGTTCCAACCAAGGAATTACTTCACTGCTGTTTTGGTTTACAGCAGTTTTCATTTCAGTAGACCACAGTAGGGACTTTCCATGGAACCTCCCTACTAGGTTTTGGTTGTGAAGATGTGGTTCATCAACTTGAAAAGCGCTGTAGAGAAAGATATATAGCAATCAAAGCAAAGGTTATATCAAATCTGCTTGCTTTGGAAAATAAGGTTCTAAAAGAGGCATAGTAATGCTATATTCGATTGCCATCTTCTCTTCCCTCCTGACCAAAAAAAAGGTCTCAAGCCTCCCCTTTTAAAGGGATAAAAAAAGAGAATATTCCTTATGTCAAGCCTCTGGCTAAACCCAGAGGTACTGATAACTGATAACTGATAACTGATAGCTGATAACTGATAACTGATAACTGATAACTGAAATGACTCTTCCCCTCATTATTCATTACTATACAACCAGACATAATATTACTTTATTCATTACTAAAAGTAGGTTTTAAATCCGGATAAATTCCTGATATGTTGTAAAAAAACTTTCTCCTCCTTATACATTCAAATTCTTTTCTCTTCCCTCCTGACTCCTGACTCCTGACTCCTCCCCCCTTATTTATAACTATTCAACCGAACATGATATAAAATCTAGCAATTCGATCTTTATGAATATTTATCCATAAAGATCGAATTGCCATAAGAATAATTTAATTATGTTAATATAAACACAACAAAATATTTAAAAACAAACAAAGAACTTTATTTAGCAATGTTAAGATACTTTTTTTTCAACAATTTAGATCGAACACTTCTACTTCAGATAGGAGATTGCTGGAGAGACCCACCTCAATTAGTCTGGCTAGAGACTACTTCAAATATCTTAATAACTTTTGCTTTTTATTCAATCGCAGCTTTAATTATCTATTTTCTCCATAAGCGAAAGGATATAGAAAAAAATTGGATAATTCCTACCCTAGCAATTTGCATCTTATCCTATGCTACAACCCATCTAATAAAAACTTGGAGTTTGTCGTATCCCAGTGATTTACTTTCAGTTTTTCTTCCAGTTGTTACTGCCATTATTTCCATATCAATTTTCACCATAATAGTATCATTAACTCCCACAGCATTAACTATACCTACTCCAAATCAATTAGAGTTAGTAAATGCTGAATTAGTATCAGAAATTAAACGCCGAAAACAAGCAGAAAAATCAGTTCAGAGCCTAAATTGGTTGTTAGAAAAACGAGTTGAAAATGATACTGCAAGTCTCACTTGCTTGAACAATAAATTGCGTCAAGCTCTCAAAAAACAACTGCAAGTTAAGGAACAACTACAACTGAGTCAGTTTGCCATAGAACGTTCTGCTGATGCAGTTTTCTGGATAGCTAAAGATGGAAAGCTAATATATGTCAATGATGCAGCTTGTCATTCTTTAGGATATTCTCCAGAAGAATTGCTCTCAATGACGATCCATGACATCAACTCAGATTTTCCCAAGAATTCATGGTCTCTGCATTGGAATTTATTAAAAAAATGCGGTCACCTAAAAATAGAAGCTTATCATTTCAATAAACGTAAGGATAAATTTCCAGTAGAAATCACTCTTAATCATTTAGAATGCAAAGGTAAAGAATATCAATGTGTATTTGCACGAGATATTAGCGATCGCAAAAAAGTTGAAATTGCTCTGCGTAAGTCAGAAGCAAGAGAAAGGAATAAAGCTGAACAACTAGAAACGGCACTCCAGGAATTGAGACAAACTCAAGCTCAGTTAATTCACACAGAAAAAATGTCTAGTTTAGGTCAGTTGGTAGCAGGTATTGCCCATGAAATTAATAATCCAATTAGTTTTATCTATGGCAATATTAGCTATAGCAATCAATATATTAAAGACCTACTAGAATTGATTAATATTTATCAACAACATTATCCAACTCCTGATGCACAAATTGAATCTCACATAGAAGAAATAGAGCTAGATTTTGTCAAGGAAGATTTGCCAAAAATTATGTCTTCAATGCAGAGTGGAGCTGAACGTATTCGTTCCATAGTTTTGTCTTTGCGTAATTTTGCCAGATTGGATGAATCAGACAAAAAATTAGTAAATATTCACGACGGGATTAACAGTACATTACTAATTTTAAAAAATCGATTAAATCTAGTGACAGGATTAGGAACAGGGGTAAAATCAGAGGATATTCAAGTTATTAAAAATTACGAAGATTTACCATTAGTTGAGTGTTATCCAGGACAATTAAATCAGGTATTTATGAATGTTTTGAATAACGCGATAGATGCTTTAGAAATTTCGCTTTTATCCAAGAGTTGGATATCTCAAAAGAAACAGCTAAGTCATACAGTTTTAGATATGAAAAAGCAGTCTAATCCTCAGAGCCAAACAACTTTAAAAATCAATTCAAAAATTACTAACAACAATCGGCAAATTTCTCAAGAAAATTTAGTATCTTCTGGGAAAGATTTGGTTGTAAATAGTAATGAAAACTCCAACAAAATACTTGATTTAGTCAAACAAAAAAATCAGGAAAAACTCAAAAAACCGACGATTTCAATTAGTACAGAAATTGTAGAGAATAACTTGATATGTATTCGGATTGCTGACAATGGATTAGGTATGAATGAGCAAATATCTAAACAAATTTTCGATCCATTTTTTACTACTAAACCTGTAGGTAAAGGCACAGGTTTAGGATTAGCAATTAGTTATAAGATTATTGTCGAAAAACATGGAGGAAATATTCAGTGTAATCCTGTATTAGGAGAGGGGTGTGAATTTGTAATTCAGATTCCAGTCAAGCTGAAAAAACAGGAAAAAGTGACATCTTTTCAGAAAGCTGGTTGAAGAAAGTGTTAAGATCAAATCTCAAAAAGTTGGCTATATATCCTTGCGATAGGGAGATGGGGAGATGGGGAGATGGCAATCAAATATCGTATTGCTATACCTTTTACAGAGGAGCTACGCTATCAGAAATGGTATAAGTAGTTAAGTGGCAGGTTTTAGGTGGTATATATAGCTGAAGTCAGAAGTTAAATTCGCAGCACGGACTAAATTTGAGAGGAGCGATAGTCCGCGCTAGTAATGGCGAGTTTTATAAAATATCAGTATGCTTTCTACATTTTTATTGAATACTTTCTACCTGTTGAACACATTATTACAGAAATCCTTCCTGTTGTTCATTAATATTACTGAATAAATTAACTAATTGGGTGCATAACTACCATCAGATCAATTGTTTTATTGTGCAATCCAAGAGGAGACCCTGTAATATGCTTTCTAAATTTTTATTGAATACTTTCTACCAGTTGAATAAATTTAGCTTCAATTCATTTTTTCAGGAAAAAATGAGTAAAATCCAAAATTCGATGGCAATCTTGAAAAAAAGAACTGTAGGCATTATTTTCGTTGGGAGCGGAAACCGAAACTCAACTCCCATTACCAGAGTCAAATTCTAAACTCCACAGTCAAGTTTAATTCTAAAAACTGTTAGGAGAACTCAGTCAATATTGTTGTAGAGACCTTCCACGGAAGGTCTCTAATTTTCGCTTTGTTCCCTATTACCCATTTTTTATAAGTATTCAACCGTAAATGATATTGGTATTATCTCGATTCAAATAGCAGATAATACCATTTTTATCTGAAGTTCCACAGAATCATGAAATTCATCAATCTTTCTTTCTGTATATACAGTCAACTCTTATTCAAACTTTATTCTCAGGACTTACGCAAAAGATGGAACTACACTATTTGCTACATCATTTGTAGGGGTTAACGATTGGTATTATTTGTACATACTTTACCATAACTTCATATTAGCTAGAAAATTATGTTTTCGCTCGGTATCAATGCTTTGTAACATTACTTGATTGTTCCCTAGGACTCAGTATAATTCTAGTTTAAAATCTATATCAATCCTTTTTTATTCATTTTTAATACATATAACTTAATTATAATAAATGTGGTAACTGTTAGATAGTAATCAGCTTAATCGTAAATACTTAGTTAAATGTAATAAAAGTCACTTTTTTTAAATATATCCGGTGAAACACCATTGAATTGAGTGAAATTCCAGCATAGTTTTTTAAAGATTTGGTAAAGTTATTGAAAATTCACTCAAAAGTAATCCGTTTATTATGACTCTCTAATATAATTAGATATAAATGCCATCCAAGTTTCTTTAGGAGTTTCTTATGAAAAAGAAAACTGAACAAATTGCTTCTATTATTTTGGAAATAATTCAAGTAGGAGCAGCGCTTATTACCTTATCTACTTTCACTTTGTCTTTAACCCTTCTACTTACTCCTATCGCTATATTTTGTATAGCTTACAAGTACAATATTTTTGAATTAATTCATTAATTAAGTATAAGCTGATAGTGTAAATTTTCAAGATTATAGAATAGGAAGATTACTATCAGTCTTCCTATTTCTTCCATCAAATCACACTTAGTTACTTCAACCGTACTTGATAGTAACTCCCTTGCATTTTTTCCTATTAGAAGCGTTTGATATTTAGGTATTGAAGCGTTAATACCTGCATTAAAATTTTGTTATATTTCTTGCTTTTACTCAGTTAGAGTTACACCAAAAGAATGTTACTTTGACTCACAAGTTATTATGAGTTACATTTATACAATGTGCGGATAATCAGGGATAAAAAGTTTTTGTTTGTAGTAGGGCTTTAGCCCATCAAATATCTATCTTTGATCCATAAAATTATAAAGTAGAAAACAATTATAACAATGATTTATGTAATACCATTTCTCAAAAAGAATGCTATATCTGATTGGGTGGAGAAGTGTGGGAAGTAGACGTTGCATGCAACGTCCCTACGGGATAGGTTAAAAGTAGGAAAAATCTATACTAACCGACTAATAATTGTCAAAAACAGACTTTTAATCTTGGTAACTATTTGACTGGTGAAGTATAGCTGAAGTATAGCATTAATGCATGGTAATTGGTATAACTCTTATTTAAAAAAAGCGCTACTTTTGTTCTTAGTGCCATCCAAGTACAAGTAGGAGCAGCGCTTACCACCTTAATGTGTTTATTGTATGCTATTTACCTTGTTTGTTTTTAAAGATTCAGTAAAAATTTTATAGATTTTATGAAGAATCTGTAAAGATAGAACAATCTTGGGACTAATGCTCCTAAATAGATAGATAGACTATAAAATAAAGTCAACCTAATGTAGAGAAGTTCCATACAACCTCCCTACATTATTTTCTACCACATATCTACTTAACTGACAATATCTGAGCTAATTCTGGATGACGACCAAATAAACCAGTCATCACCCGCAAAGACAAAGACTTAACCACCGGAATAATTCCCATACCCCATAAACCTAAACGACGAACCGCCACTATAGGCAATAAAGTACCAGAAAACATTCTATCCAGAAAATCAGTAACCCCTAAAATTACTAAATTCTCCTTCCTCCGCCAACTTTCATAACGCTTCAATACCCTAATATTCCCAATATCCTCACCTTGTTGATGAGCATATTTAAGAATTTCAGCGATCGCCCCTACATCTCGAATACCCATATTTAAACCTTGACCACCCACAGGATGACAACAGTGAGCAGCATCCCCTATTAAAGCTAGACGATGTTGAACATATCGATCGCTCTGCATCAACTGTACCGGAAAAACATAGCGATCGCTCAACAACTCCAACTTACCCAATAAACCAGCAGTACGATACTCCAACTTTGCCAAAAATTCCTCCTTATCCAACGCCTGCAACGCCTTCGCCTCATCATGGGGAGCTGTCCACACTACCTGACACCTATTTCCCGGCAACGGCAAAACACCCATCGGACCGCTTGGCCAAAATCTCTCAAAAGCAATATTATTGTGAGACTTTTCCGTTTTTATTGTCATTGCCACACAAGACTGCCAATATTTCCAACCATTAGTACCAATACCAGCAGTTTCACGAATAGGAGACCTCGCCCCATCCGCTCCTACCACTAACTGAGACCGAACAGTAAAAGTTTCTTCCTCACCAGATAAATTATCTATATTCTTACGTCTCAGTTCAACTTCGACAAAATCAGATTGATAATTTACCTGCAAAACTTCCGCCGGACATAACCAAGTAAGTTGCTCAGAGTCCGCCAAAAATTCTTGCATTGCCGTCAGCATGACTTGATGTTCTCCAACATAACCCAGTCCTTCCGTTGAGGTTGGTTTCTTACCAGTAATAGCCAAATCATCAGGAGAAAATTGGACAGTGCGGGGATAATTACCATCAGAAAGACTGATTTGCTTATATGTAGTAATTTTGGGCAAAATTTCTTGCCAGACTCCAATACCATCCAATATTCTGCCAGATATTAGGGAAAGATTATAAGCAAGTTTTTTAGCTGCAACTACAGATTTAGGTTTAGTTTCCACTAATGCCACTTTTAAGCCAGAATTTTTTAGGGCACAAGCTAAGGCAGTTCCAGCGATACCCCCACCAACAATAACTAAGTCATAATCTAATTTTGGGGTAGCGGTTGTTTCAGACAGAGAATTTGGGGCAAGTTGCTTTATTACCATATTTATCAAAAATAGTCAAGTATTTACCTAGTAATTTGTACTCTCTTATATTGTGGCGCAACTTTTCAGAAAAATCTGAGCGATCGATGACTGAAGCAGGAGTTGAGGAGACAGGAGTCATACCATTTCTCAAAAACTTTTCTACATTTGATTGAGATGGGGAGATGGGGAGATGGGGAGATGGGGAGATGGGGAGATGGGATGTATTAAATATCTCCCACTCATCCCATCATCAAATCAATTATTACCCATTTTTTATCAATTACTTCTCCACCAGGACCTATTTTCTGGAGATACGCTTAGGGGTTCTATAAAAGTAGCGATAGAAAATCTATATCTGCTTTGGTTCGGATATGAAACGCGGAGCAACTGCGACATTTATATCGCTCTCTTTCGCAATTATTGATGTTTTATTCATCTATTGTCCAATAGTTAGGGTGTACCGATTGAAACTCAAAACTTTTGCCTGTAAAGGTTTTAGCCTTTTTCTGTTTTATAGCACTGCGCAAATAGTTTAGGACATTTCTAAATCTTGTTTGCGCAGCATTCCGTAGGAAAACTCTTTGAAAGTTTACTGTTCCCTGTTCCCTATTCCCTATTCCCTATTCCCTAGCGCTATGTATTGATGTTTTATTCATCTATTGTCCAATAGTTACAGAAGTTTCGGTGGAGAAGTGAAGTAAATATGCACAAGCAAGTGCGACAGCTATATACTTTCATGTAACAAAGCCTTGTAACTGTCTTTTTTGTCAAATTAACATTTACCGTTAGATTATATAGCGCTACGCATTAAGGTTACGACATTTTAAATCCTGTTTGCGCAGCATTCCGTAGGAAAACCCTTTGACCGTCTGCTGTTCCCTGTTCCCTGTTCCCTATTCCCTAGCGCGTAGCGCTATAATAAAATAGTTTTGCTGGAAATGTAAATGGGTTGATAATTATTATCAAAGTTAAAAAAAAATTAGTTAATTATATACAATAGTTGATGCAAAATGATAGGTAAGTTTATAGTCTTTGAAGGTGTAGAAGGAGGGGGTAAAACCACTCAAATTAAACTTTTAAGAAATTGGTTATTAGAACAATGGGAGTCGGATAAACTTTTTTCTAAATATAAAGATTTAGAAGTAATTATCACACGAGAACCGGGAGGAACAAAAGTTGGTAAGGCTTTACGAGAGTTACTTTTAAATGCAGATTTATCTGAAGAACAAATTCAAGAAAAGACTGAATTATTATTATATGCAGCAGACAGAGCGCAGCACATTGAAACTTTAATTAAGCCCTCTTTAGAAAGAGGAGCTATAGTTTTGTGCGATCGCTTTATTGACTCGACTATTGCTTATCAAGGATATGGCCGTGGTTTAGATTTGGCATTAATTAAACAACTGAATCATATCGCTACAGGTGGCTTAAAAAGTGATTTGACTTTATGGTTAGATATTGATGTAGAAATTGGTTTAACTAGAGCTAAAAATAGAGGCAAAATTGACAGAATGGAACAAGCTGATATTCAGTTTCATCAACGGGTCAAAAAAGGGTATGAAGAATTAGCAGAAAATAATCCTTTAATAGTACGAATAGATGCTGATTTGACCATAAAAAAAGTGCAACAGCAAATTCAAGAAATTATTGTACAAAAATTATATTCTAAGTGATTTTTGCAAAATAATGTATGGGATTTAGTCTCCAAATATAAGTTAAAATTGATTGTAAATAATTTCAATTTTTTTCGTGTCATAACTAATTAATTTAGTGCTATATTACCGAAATATTGTGGTTTAAAGCCTCCCCTTTTAAGCTATCCCTTATAAGAAACTCGTGAAACCTTTGTAGGAGGGTGGGGAGAGGGGGAGGAGGGGGAAGAGGGGGGAGTAAGAATTTTGTCAAGGTCCTCACTCATAGTGTATTTTTCAATTATTATTTCTCCCGAAAAAGCCTGTCCTAGACTTATTCATAACTTGTCTGTAATGTCTAAGTTTTATGTTAATAAAGATATTTATAAAGCATAGCCTTTTAAGGGGATGATAAATAAAAATTTTCCTGTTTGTCAATCCTCTTCTTTTCAAGGAGAGGTAATTTCAGTTATCAGTTATCAGTTATCAGTAGAGAGTGAACCTTTGACTGAAGTCGGAGGCTTGAAATACTGAATTAAATATTTTTTTCATCCCCATCTAAGGGGAGGCACCTACCCTCCGAATTTGGTAATTCTAAATTCTAAATTCTTAATTCTAAATTCTTGAACCATATCTCCTCTTATCTATTCCCTATAATTATGTTAAAACTATACGAATTTTCTGCTTCTGGTAACTGTTATAAAATCCGCCTACTATTAACTCAGTTAGAAATACCCTTTGAAAGAATAGAGATTGATATAACAAAAGGAGAAAGTCGCAGCGAAGAATTTTTACAAAAAAATCCTAACGGCAGAGTTCCTGTATTAGAAATAGAACCAGGTAAATTTTTATCTGAATCCAATGCAATTCTTTTTTATCTAAGTGCAGGAACAAAATTTTTTCCCACTAATAAATGGGAACAAGCCCAAGCAATGCAGTGGTTATTCTTTGAACAATATAGCCATGAACCTTATATTGCCACCTCTCGTTATTGGATAAATATTTTGGGAAAAGCAGAAGAATATAAAACAGAAATAAAACAAAAACAACCAGGAGGTTATGCAGCTTTAGATGTAATGGAAAAACACTTAGAAAAACATCAATTTTTTGTAGGTAATAGCTATACTATTGCGGATATTTGTTTATTTGCTTATACTCATGTTGCTGATGAAGGAGGATTTGATTTAAACCAGTTTTCAGCCATCCAAAATTGGATAGAAAGAGTCAAAAATCAACCTCTCTATCAGTCAATGAAAAAATAAAATTGAAGAAGGGAGAAGGAAGAAGGAAGGAAGGAGGAAGAAGGAAGAAGATGAATATTTTTTGGTTGTCCTGCATAGTAATTGTGAAGATATATATTTTTTAGTTTCTTCCCTCACTCCCCTACTCCCCTACTCCCCTACTCCCCTACTCCCTCACTCCCCCACTCCCCTACTCCCCCAAGATGCTATCACAATTTACCTCTATCATCGGACAAAACCAAGCAATAGAATTATTAACCCAGGCAGTCGCCCATCAACGCATTGCCCCTGCTTATCTATTTGCAGGACCTTCAGGAATAGGGCGAGGTTTAACTGCCCAATGTTTTATCGAACTCCTATTCTCTAATACTCCCTCCCCTACCACTAACAGTTCATCCCTACAAAGTCGCATCCACAAAAGAAACCATCCAGACTTATTGTGGGTAGAGCCAACATATTTACATCAAGGAAAACTCTTGTCAGCAGCAGAAGCAACAGAAGCAGGAGTAAAACGCAAGTCACCGCCTCAAATACGTTTGGAACAAGTGCGCGATATTAGTCAATTTCTGGGTCGCCCTCCCCTAGAAGCAGCAAGATCAGTTGTAGTATTGCAGCAAGCTGAAACAATGAGAGAAAGTGCAGCAAATGGTTTATTGAAGACTTTGGAGGAACCAGGAAAACGAGCAACCTTGATTTTAATTGCTCCAGGAATTGACTCCTTGTTGCCAACTTTGGTGTCGCGCTGTCAACGTATTCCCTTTTATCGGTTGACTCAGGAAAATATGCAGTTAGTATTAGAAAAAGCGGGTTATGGGGAAATTTTGACTAACCCAGAAGTAATGGCAATGGCTCAAGGAAGTCCCGGAGAGGCGATCGCTTGTTGGCAGCAACTACAACAAATTCCAGCCGATATTCTGGAAATTGCGACTCAGGGTATTCGGGATACTCGTCAAGCATTGACAGTGGCGCGGGATATTAGTAAAAATTTGGATACAGAGGCGCAGTTATGGTTGATAGATTATTTACAGCATTATTATTGGAGACAGCAGCAACTTTACGGAGCGGAGTTTCTCCAGCATTTGGAAACAGCAAGAAAATATTTGCTTTCCTATGTACAACCTAGATTAGTTTGGGAATGTACATTGATGGCTATTATAGCTGAAGTCAGAAGTCAGAAGTCAGAAGTCAGAAGTTAAATTCGCACCACGAACTAAATTTGAGAGTAGCGAAAATGCCTTGATCTTCATTATTAGGAGAAGCTTTAAACCAAATTGATTAATTATCAATTATCCATTGGTTAAAGAAATAAGATAATAAGAAATATTCTTAGTTTTAACTTTTGACTTTTGATATCGTGTCCGTTTGTATCGTTTATGTAAAAGTTGGGGAAATATCTACCTATAAGATTTTTCCTTCTCTTACAGAAGTTTTCATTTCAGTAGACACTGAGGAGCGATTTCCTAAGGTCATGCTCCGCAAACGCGAATCGCCCCTACAGGGTTTTGGTTATGACAATGTGGTTTATCCATCTGAAAAGCGTTGTAAAACTTCTTCCTTCTTCCTTCTTCCTTCTTCCTTCTTACCTTTAACTTTTGACTTAATCAATGATATTATACTAAATGGCCAAACAATAGAAAAATAAATGACAGCAGTAAACACCCAAAAATTAGACGTATATGGTGTCGGTAACGCCTTAGTTGACATCCTTGCACTTGTAGAAGAAGAGTTTATCACTAAATATTCCCTACAAAAAAGTGGAATGACTCTGATGGATGCTCAAACACAAGGAGGAATTTTAGTAGGACTGGAAAACATCTCCTTAAAAAAGCGTTCCGGAGGTTCAGCCGCAAATTCCATGATAGCGATCGCTCAAAGTGGAGGAACAGGTATTTTTGTCGCCAAAGTCGCCAGTGATCCTAACGGAGAATTATACCGCCAAGATATGCTCGACTTTAAAATAGAGTTTAATGTACCTCCTACACCTACAGCAGATAACCCCACTGGTACATGTGTTGTACTGACAACCCCTGATGCTGAACGTACCATGTGTACAAACTTGGGAGCATCTGTAAATCTAAGTGCTACTGATATTGATGCAGAACAAATTAGACGTTGCCAATATAGTTATGTAGAAGGTTATTTGTGGACTGGAGACGACACCAAGAAAGCTTGTATTCAAGCAATGGAAGATTCTAAGCGTCAAGAAGTGGGAGTTTGTTTTACCTTCTCAGACCAGTTTTTAGTAGATCTGTTTGCTGATGACTTCCGTCAGGTACTTTCAAATTATTGTGATGTCTTATTCTGCAATGCTGATGAAGCGCGTAATTTCTGTGGAATAGAGTCTTTAGAAGAATCTGCAAAGAAAATTGGGGAGTTGGTAGAAACAGCTTTTATTACCGATGGAAAGGAAGGTTGTTTAGTGGTTAAGGATAAACAAATTACTTCTGTAGCTGGGTTTCCTGTAACAGCGATCGATACTGTTGGTGCCGGAGACGCTTTTGCTGGAGGTGTATTATATGGTCTCACTCATGGTTATCAACCTATTCAAGCTGCACGTTGGGGAAATTATCTAGCTTCTAATGTTGTACAAATTCAAGGTCCACGTTTAGAAGGATCTTGGGCAGATAAGGTTCAACAAATAGTTAACTAGCTATTAGTTTTTAGCACCATTTTAGTTGTATGAGCTAACAGTATAACAGTGCAAAATTTGTAGTAGACTGACACACCTTAAATGCTGCAATAGTAGGGGTGGGTTTTAGCTAGAATTTTAATGCTTACTCTAAGATTTACATAAACCCGCCCTAATACACACCCATTAGTTGTGTCAGTCTAGTAAGGTGTGTTAGACAGCTTTAATTCAGACTATGAAAGGGATTTAGCTATCCGTCGTAATGCACCATTTTAGTTGTGTCAGTTTACTAATATCAGCTTTTAGCACCATTTTAGAATTTGTAGTAGACCGTTTCACCTAAAATGGTGCATTAGCTTTTTTCGTAATCACCCCATCACCCCATCACCCCATCTCCCCATCCCCCCATTTTCTAATGCACATTTTTAGATGAAACAGTCCAGTAGGGTGCGTTAGACGGCTTGAGTTCAGACTATAAAATGGATTTAGCCATCCGTCGCAGGGCACCATTTCATTTTAGTTGTGTCAGTCTACTACTTGACTTTAACACTCCGCTACTTAACGGTGCGTTACGGCGCAATGTAATATTTGATCGTTCTAACATAGTTTTTAGTAAGCGCCTAACGCACCCTACTGGACTTTTTTATAAGAAAAGATAATAATTAATTATTAACTATTAATTATTAATTATTAATTATCAAACAAATCCCTACAAAACACATTTAGGCATCAATAGTTTAGCTATCGCTGACGGAGAAAAAGCTCAGGTGATAAATCTCAGATTTATAAGGATGATATTGAATTTCCCTAATAACAGTTTTACCATTCCAGGAAATTTCAGGAACTTTAAGATCAATAATAGTTTTGTTAGCAGAGGCTTTCTTTAACAACAACTGCACTTCCTTCACACCAATAGTTAATTCAACTGATTCTGTAACCTGATGACCATATAATACTGCAGGAATTAATCCTTCTCGTCGTAGCGCTTTAGTTTTGCTACCTTCAGGTCTTTTTTGACATTCTAATGTAACTTCCATCTTGACTTTTTTCTCTTAATTTGCTTATTGATTATACCATGTCCAGTTGAACACTTTAGAGGAAGGAAGGCAGAAGGCAGAGGTCAAAAAGGAATAAAAGGCAGAAATATACAATTGTGGTAGGCAAGATGTCCGCGCTACAAAGGTTTGATCGCAGCAAGAATTTAACTTCTGACTTCTAAATTCTAAATTCCAAATTCTAAATTCTAAGAAGATAACAGCGCCCGCTTAGGTCCATGAATTGGGTCTTCCACCACAATAGTCTGGTCACGACTGGCCCCAAGAGACACAATAGCAATAGGTACCTTCATCAACTCTGCCAAAAACCGTAAATAATCCAAAGCTTCCTTGGGTAAATCTTCCAGAGTCCGACAATCAACAGTCGATTGCTTCCAACCAGGCAATGTTTGATAAATGGGCTGACACTTAGCTAATTGTATAGAACTACTAGGAAAATCTTCGCAACGCTCACCTTCCATATCATAAGCCACACAAACCTGAATCTCATCCAACTCATCCAGCACATCCAACTTAGTAATCGCCATACAGTCCATACCATTAATTCGCACTGCATAACGTCCAATCACTGCATCAAACCATCCACAACGACGTTTACGACCTGTAGTTGTCCCAAACTCCGCTCCGCGATCGCCCAGTATTTCCCCAATCTCATCTTTAGCTTCTGTGGGGAATGGTCCTTCTCCAACTCTAGTAGTATAAGCCTTAGCTACCCCAATCACTCGGTCAATCATTGTCGGTCCAACCCCAGTACCCACACAAGCACCTCCTGCCACCGGATTTGAGGAAGTAACATAAGGATAAGTACCATGGTCTAAATCTAATAAAGTACCTTGCGCTCCCTCAAACAAAATATTCCGTCGCTGCTGAATGGCATTGTAAATCTTCAAAGACGCATCTATAACATGAGGTCTCAAGCGATCGGCATACTCTAAGTATTCTTTAACTACTTCCTCTGGGTCTAGGGGAGATAAATTATAGAGTTTTTCTAGAATTACATTCTTATAATTAACAGTCCAATGTACCTGCTCTCTCAATCTCTCTGGACTAATCAAATCTATGATCCGAATTCCTGTTCGCTCGGATTTATCGGCATAAGTTGGACCAATACCTCGGCCTGTCGTCCCAATTTTTTGACTACCCCGACGTTCCTCTGATGCCTTATCTATGAGTCGATGATAAGGCATTGTTACATGAGCAGCCTGAGAAATCATCAAATTTGCCGTAGAAATGCCTAAACCCTCTACCTGATCTAGTTCCTCAATTAGAACTTTAGGATCTATAACTGTTCCCGAACCAATGATACACTCAGTATCAGGATAAAGAATACCAGAAGGAATTAAATGTAGTTTAAATGTCTGGCCTTCAACAACTACTGTATGGCCAGCATTGACGCCCCCTTGGTAGCGCACAACTACATCTGCTGATTTGCTTAGTAAATCAGTAATTTTTCCTTTTCCTTCATCGCCCCACTGGGCACCTATCACAATTACGTTAGCCAAGGGTCTCCTCTACAGGTAGTTAACACGATTTGTAATTGTTACATTAACTAAAAATTATGTCAATTTATTTTTGTTAATTTTTGTTACAATGAATTCGATCTTGTTAGAGTAAGTAAGGAGTAGACCAACCTGATGTTTTCAATACCAGGTGCGGGTGTGATTCATAAGTAGGCGGAAAAGTATGGAATTTTTGGGATAAGTGAGGGTACGAAGTCAGAAGTCAGAAGTCAGAAGTCAGAAGTTGTTTTTAGAACAGGGATTTATGCCCCGCTCCAAAAACATTTCGCTTTAAAAGGCGGGGTTTTAAACCCAATTTTTTTGATAAAAACAATACTAAAGATTAAGCCTTTGTGTTAGGTGAGGAAACGGTATAAATAATTTCATACTCGTCACTCAATCATTACTATTGACCGTCAAACATATACCGAATACCGAATACTGAATACTTAAATCCCTCTTTGAAGATTTATTTTTATAGATACCTTCTTAGGATAGCAGAGATTTTTTTTGAATAAAAAATAAATAGTTTTCAAATTAGAATTATCTCCTATATTCTCCCCTCTATATTTAAATCTTAATCCACCCAAAATATTATCAGCTTAATTTGTAGTTTTACTGCCTAAAAAATATATAGAGCTAGCAGAGCTACAGATTTTCATCATATTTCTCTCAGACTAAAATATTCAGGATAAATCAAATTATTATGGCTTTACACGCAGAATTACATAGACATTTAGGAGGCTCCGTAGTTCCTAGAGTTTTATGGAGATATTTCCAACGTCAAAACCAGGAACTAGCAACTCGTTTTCCCGAATATCAACAATTTGAAGAATTTTATACTAAACCACGGAACACTTTAGATGAATATTTAGAACTACATACTTTAGTAGAACACGTTCAAACTATTGAGACATTACCATACTTTATTTATCGCTTAATTCGGGGTGCTTATACCTTTGAAAATTTAGCTTATTTAGAGTTACGTTATACACCTTACTTGAGAACTCCAGATAATTTATCTCAGTCTCAACGTATAGATTTAATGTCAGAAATAGTTGCAACTGTAGGTAAGGAAACTCAACAAAATGAGTATCCAATTGTTACCAGCCAAATTTTATGTACTCACACTCGTTTGCCCAATGAAGTAAATCAAGCAATTGTGGATTTAGCAGTGCAAATGCCAGAATATGTGTGTGCTATAGATGTAGCAGGAGGAGATAATAATTATAAAGAACGCATTGATGAGTTTATTAAACTCTATAAATATGCTCGTGAACAAGGAGTAAAAACTACTGGACATCTTTATGAAACTCCTAATGGTTGTCATCCAGAATTATTACCTTATTTAATGCGAATTGGTCATGGAATTCAAATACCTTTAAAATATCCAGAATTATTAAAAGAAGTAGCAAACCGGGGGCAATGTTTAGAACTTTGTCCTACGACTTATTTCAAAACAGGTACTATGGATAATATGAGTCAATTGAAGACAGTATTTGATAAATGTTTTGATGCTGGAGTAGATATTGCTATTTGTACAGATAATGCTGGTTTACATAATGTACGTTTGCCATTTGAATATGAGAATTTATTGACACTTGATGTAATTGATTTTCGACAATTACAAGCTTGTCAAGATGCAGCATTTCGTCATGCTTTTGCGTGGCCTCATGGTAAACGACCAGAGGAAATGTTAACAGGATTATTACAGCCAGAACCTTTAGTTGCAGGAGTCTTCAATAATTAATAATTAACAATTAATAATTAATAATTACCTCTCCTTAAAATAGTAGCAGTAGGGTGCGTTAGTGAAGCGTAACGCACCGAAAAAGTAGGAATAGAGTAGAGTAAGTCCAGTAGGGTGCGTTAGGCGCTGACTACAAATTACAGTCAAACTGTTAAACATTACCCCAGCGCCGTAACGCACCGTTGAGTAGTAGACCGACACAACTAAAATGGTGCGTTACGACCGATTGCTAAATCTCTTTCATAGTCTAGATTTTAGCTGTCTAACGCACCCTACAAATTTTACTGTTTTTTTATAACTGAACAAGACCACAGTGAAACAGTCTAGTAGGGTGCGTTACGCTTCGCTAACGCACCAAAAAAGTTGGCATAGGCGGTACTGGACTACTCGAAAATGGTGCGTTACGACGGAAAGCTAAATGCCTTCCACAGTCTAGATTTTAGCTGTCTAACGCACCCTACAAAACTCAACAAGACCACAGATTTAGACCTTGAGACTTAATCTAATTTAACAATTAAAGTTAAGATTTATTCGGTTTTCTCGACGTTTCATAAAGAGCGTTATTAGTATGTAGTATATACGTCTCATAAAAAGGAAGGGTTAAGTTATGAAACCTATGATTTGGCATCCTGAACCGAATGACGAAAAAGTTAATCAGTATCTTGATAGCAGCAATAAAGAACCGTGGTTAGCTTTCTTGGCAATTGGAGTGATAATTGTTTGTGTTTCTACACTCTTGATTTTGTTAGGAACTGTTTGAATGCGGGGTTTTCTGCTGCGATAGTCCTGGGAGTTGTTAGTCAACCGTTGTCATTAAAATACTTTAAAAATCGAATTTAATATTAGAGGATCTGCCTCTTGCCTCCTCCGAAGGAGCTAAGACTGACAGAGTATCTGACTTTTGCAGAGAAACTCATTTTTTCAGAAGAGCTGGCTCTTTGTTAAATTAATGGGAATTGAACAAAATGAAATAAACCTGCCCCCATTCCACCTGGGGCGGGGCGGGTTTAGATGAATTAATATCATGTACCAATATTTTTGGTGAAACCCGCCCCTACAGATCCCACTGATAACTGATAACTTAAAAAAACCCGCCCCTACAAATTTTTTAACGTTGATGACGTAGGGGCGGGTTCCGCCTAGCGTGTTAATGGGAATTGAACAAAATGAAATAAACCCGCCCCCATTCCACATGGTTATCAATATCAGCATTACAAAATATCACGTTCAAAGCGGAGCGGGTTTTGATAAATTAGCCAGTAGGGTGCCTTAGGCGCTGACCACAAATTACGGTTGAACTGTTAAACATTACACTGCGCCGTAACGCACCATTTTAGTTGTGTCAGTCCACTACTCAACGGTGCGTTACGACGGATTGTTAAATCTCTTTCACAATCTAGATTTTAGCCGCCTAACGCACCCTACAAATTTTGCACTGCTAATATAATGTTAAAAGCGGGGCGGGTTTAGATAAATTAATATCATGTACCAAGATTTTTGGCTAAACCCGCCCCTACAAATGGCAGTGATAACTGATAACTGATAACTGAAATGGTATCGTTGAAAAAAAAAGAGAAGGGTAAATTTCCTTCTCTTCTTGTTTTTAGGCATTGGTCTTTCTTTTGCTGCCTAGCATTAAACCGCTAAGTGTGATAAAACCTAAAATTAGGTTGGGTTCAGGTGTTGAGGCAGGGGAGATTGGGTTCCCCGAAGAGGATGGTGTAAATCTGGCTATGTATTGGTGTTGTCTGTCATCCACATTCCAAAATGCACCTCCGAGCCCATAATTGTCACCCCAATAATAACCCGATTGCTCCCTTCTCTGATCGACTCCCGCGTTCGTATATATATACAACACATCACTAAACTGAGTGGGAGGAGGACCTGAAGAAGATTCAAAGGCAAAATCATCAACTGACTCGACCAAAGCAACAAAAGCAGCCTCTGCATCGACCAGGTTGCTGAAGTCAAAACTTAAACCGCCAAAGCCATCATCATACACACTTCCTAAGGTACCATTCTCAATAGTCACATCATAAAGGGAGTTTTCAACAAGAAGGTTCTCCACCTTCTCATATTTACCATCTGAGTCAGAGTCTATTAGACGTAGTTGAGGCGCCACAGCAGCGTTGGGTGCGAACAGTGCGAAAGAAGAAGCCAAGACGGCGGAACTGAGACCACAGAAGCAGGAAGTAAATAAGTTGCGAAGATTCGATTCTTGGGTATTTGTTTTGAGGAAATTCATATGGTGGGGTTTTGGTTTGTTGTGTGTTTACATTTTTATCATAATTTCTCCCCCCTAGTGTCAACAGCATTTCAGCAACTTCATCAAATCTTGTTAAAAGAGGGAATTTCTCAATATATTTACTTAATTGATATTCACGCGCACGTTTTGTGATTTTATTCGCTTTTTGTTTTCAAACTTTATTAAACCTTGCTGCTTTTAGCACTTCTATTTTTGCGATCGCCAATGGACGTGTATATTTTTTCATTATCATTTGCGAATATTTACAGTGTGTCCTCATCAATCAGACTTTAGTGCTGGAAACACAACAACGAAAATCTAAAATCTAAAAGGTGGGACAGACTCCAGCTCATGGATCTATGATGGATATCATATCATGGACATTATTTTGGGTTTTTGATGAAAACCGTCCCTAGAAATTTTTCAACGTTAATCATGTAGGGGCGGGTTCCTCCGTTAAGTTAACGGGAATTCCACAAAACGAAATAAACCCGCCCCCATCCGACGTTTAATCATTAAATCAATAAGGATGATTGGATTACCCGCAGGTTGAAGGGGGGCGGGTTTTGGTGAATTAATATCATGTCTCAAAATTTTTGATGAAACCCGCCCCTACAATTTTCTTCTCCCGAAACCAATTAACAGCATCCTGAAGCGCGACTCTAATTGAAGACTGAGGTAAACCTAATTCTGTCACCGCCTTAGAAGCATCATAATACATCTTTTGTTGAGACATCCGCACCCCATCCAAAGGAACAGAAGGTTGTTTTCCCAAAGGTGCAAGAATTTTTTCATCAACCAACGCCACAGTCAAAGGCAACCATACCGGAATAGTTTCTCTCGGAGCAGGTAAACCTGTAATTTCCTCCAATACATCAAGTAATTCCTTCAGAGTCAAATTTTGATTACCTAAAATATAGCGATCGCCACTTTTGCCTTTTTCCAAAGCCAACAAATGACCCCATGCCACATCCCGAACATCTATAATATTTAAACCAGTATCTACATAAGCAGGCATTTGCCGACGCAAAAATCGCACAATAATATCACCAGTCGGAGTAGGTTTAATATCCCAAGCACCAACAGGAGCAGTAGGATTAACAATTACCACATCTTGACCAAGATCAAACGCCCTCACTGCCTCTTGTTCCGCCAAAAACTTAGACTTTTTATAATCTCCCACCAACTTCTCCACTGGAGACTGATGGGTTTCATCAACAACTTTCCCAGAAACTCCCACCCCAATAGCAGCAACAGAACTTGTATAAACCGTCCGCTCAATTTTTGCCCGTCGCGCTGCTGCCAAAACATTGCGCGTACCCAACACATTATTTTTGTAAACTAACTCTCTATCTTTTTGCCACAAAGAATAATGAGCAGCTACATGAAATAAAACCTGACACCCTGCCATCAACTCAGACAAGTGGGAATCATTTAAGTCTCCCACTACAACTTCTACATCTAAACCTTGGAGGTTATCAAGACGACTTGTGGGGCGGACGAGCGATCGTACAGCGTAACCCTGCTGAAGTAACAACCGCACTAAATTCGCCCCAATAAAACCACTTGCACCAGTAACAAAAGCTTTCATTATCAAATCAAAAAGTAGGAGAGAAATCGGGTTTTTTATGATATAGAATTCGGATAATTGCTATAGCCAAGTCATTGCGACTGGAACGGAGTGAAAGGTTTGCGGAGCATGCCGGCACGGATAGCAATCTCAAGAGTGGCAAGAGATTGCTTCCTATAGTTACAATGACAACTTTTCAGCCAGATTATATATAACACAAACCTGGTTTCTACAAAAGTTGTCAATTTCTAAAATCCAGCAGCATCTACAATGACGCTATCGCAAGACCTTCCACTTGTTGGCACCAAAACATCCGCCAACTTTTCCCCAACTAGAGGTCTGCGCATTTTAATTTGCAGTTCACTAATTAACCCATTCTTACATCTAATCTTCACACTTTTGCCTGCACCATCTCCAAAAGAATTGTCAAAAGCTGTTTCAATTTGAGACTGAGTAATTCTTTTACCAATATTTGCTTCAAATAAATATTGTACTTCCGAAGTATTTACTTCATTCAATAAATCTAAGGCAATATCAAAGTAAGTATCCTCATCTCGACCATCACAAGTACCATGTTTAATCCACTCGTGACGATGTAGATAAGACCGCTTACTAGGCATTACTTTTGCTAATTCAGAGGTAGTCTCTCGATCCAAATCTAGAGGTGGTAAATCATCCCATTCTCTCTGCTTATCATCATTTATATCTTCATCAGAAACTCCACAATAGTCAAGTCTGTCAGGCCACAAACCATGTAAAGTAAAGTTAGTCGCATCATAGCGATCTGCAGTCTGGGAAATACATTCAGGTTTGTATTGCATTGTCTGACAGAAACTAGGTTGCCAACTAATAGCAAATACATATTTCTCTGCACAACCTTCATCAGGACAATTTTCTACAGTCTTGTTTTCTGCTGTTTTACTTATTTTTTCATCCCTAATTTCCCCACTAGGATTAAATTGACCACAGTTTTTGTTTACCCACTTACTTTTTCCATCTACTTTTATATAAAAATAGTCTCCAGATTCTTTATTTAGTCCTAAGACTTGGTAAACTTTTCCTGGTTCAAGAGTGATAGGTTCAGTTTGCTTTCTGAAGCTAGTGTAAGCTTCACAACTATTGACTTTGAAATCCCCACTAACATTATATAAGGCGAAAGCTGGGTTTTGTCCAAGTAGGAAAAAACATAACAAGAATGTGATGATTAATCTCACGACATCTCCTTTTTAATTGTTGTACAACTACTGCGGGTATTATTTCATTATAAATTAAATTTACCACTACCTGTTCATATTAAACAAGGAAGTAGTAGTGCGGTGTCAAGCCTTAAATGTTACTTTAGAAAAATGCTAGGATGCTAATTTTTCAAAGCTTGACATCAAAGATATATTCCACTATTTTAAGCAAAATTGTAGGGTGTGTTATACGGCTTAAATTCATACTATGAAAGGAATTTAGTAATCCGTCGTAACGTACCATTGAATATTGGGACTTACACAACTTAACTGCCAAAATTAGACTATAATGCTTGTAAATCAAGGATTTTACGTCAAAGTTCTCGATCACAATGAAAGAAACAACCCCTGCTGCAATGCCCCCTTGTTTTGAAAAGTGGTGTCAACAGTTTGATGATTGTTGGAAAAACCCAGCGCAAAAAATAGGATTCCGTCATTACTTAGGTGGATTACTAGGAGATAGTGAAAGGAAAAACAGATCTCAAATGGCCAATAACTCTATTGGAGTCGTTTATAATCGGTTACATCATTTCATCGCACATTCCCCTTGGAAGGCAAGTATAATCAATCAACGTCGTCTAGAAATAATTAATAAACGTTCTCAAACTAAATTCAAGAAAGGATTTAGTTTGATTTTAGACGATTCGGGACACCGAAAAAGTGGTAATTTTACGTCTGGAGTAGGCCGACAATACATAGGAGAAATTGGTAAAACAGACAATGGAATAGTAACTGTAACAACTCATTATTATGATGGTAAAAAAAGTTTCCCTTTAGATCTTAAATTATATCAAAATTCAAGCTCTTTACCAGAAGGAAAAGATGACAAATTATTTCAGAAAAAGCCAGATATAGGAATAGAGTTAATAGACAGCAGTCTGAGGAGAGGCCATCGTCCAGGAATAGTTTTAATTGATGGTGGTTATGGCAATAATACAACATTTCTGAAAAAACTCGAAGAAAGGGAATTAAAATACTTAGGAAAAATCGCAAAAAATCGAAAAATAGTAGTTAAACAAAAATCCAACGAAGAAATAGAAACTAGAATAGATGAATTATCTAAAAGTATACCAATAGAGGAATTTGAACAAGTTATCTTAAGTTTAGAAAAACAAAAAAAAGTTTGGGTGACGACATTTACAGCATCGACTTCACGGCTTTTTGGAGAAAGAACATTTGCTATCGTTATGAATGCTAGTTCTGTAGAAGAGGCCACAGAAGTTGATTATTTTATTACCAATGTTGAGCCATCAAAAGCAACATCTGAGTGGATAGTCAATAGTTACTCAAACAGAAATTGGATAGAAGTTTTTTATCGAGAAGCTAAAGGATGGTTGGGGTTAAGAGAATATCAAGTAAGAGATAAATGGAGTCTAGAACGCCATTTTATATTGGTATTTTGTGCCTATACTTTTATCATTTGTCATAAGTTAACTGGGGGATTACGAAGGCAATGGGCTAACAAACCTTTGAAGACCTTTACTGAGGCTTTAGAAGCTTTTCGTACAGCTATGTCTTTCCGTTTTTTTGATTGGTTGGCTAATAACCGCGACGTATTTGCCTCTCACAGAGAGAGTTTGGGCTATATTTGGGGTTAAAAGTTGTGTAAGTCCCAATATGTGTAAACCTACTACTACCAGACTGGTATAGACGGTGCGTTACATTTCATTAACGCACCCTACCAGACTTCTCCTCTACTCCCCTACTCCCTACTCCCTAAAATAGACAAAGACTTATCAACAGAAACCAAAGTATTTGCACAAATTACCCCAGAAGCAGCAACCGCTGGTACTCCAATACCTGGCATTGTACTATCTCCCACCCGATATAAACCAGAAATAGGAGTTTGAGGTCCGGGAAAACTACCTTTACCAGCAGCAATAGCAGGTCCGTAAGTACCCTGATAACGACGCAAAAAGCGAGCATGAGTCAGAGGTGTACCAATTAATTCTAAAGTTATACGTTGGCGAATATCGGGAATTACCTTTTCTAAAGCAAGAAACAAAGATTCTGCTTTTTCCCGTTTCCGTTGCGGATAAGATTCATCTTTTTGCCAACCGGAAAAAGATTCCAAAGTATAAGCATGAACCACATGATGACCGGGAGGTGCTAAAGTAGAATCCCAAACGGAAGGAATAGAAATCATACAAGTATTGCCAGGAGTTGAAATATCAACATCTCCATCATGAACAACTACATGATGTCCGGTTAAACCTTCTAAACCATCAGCACGAATACCTAAATGTAAGTGCATAAAACTTTCTACCGCAGGAGTTGCCAAAGCAGGTTCACGGAAAGAAGGGGGTAAATCTTCAGGTCTCAACAAATTAGTATAGGTATCCCAAATCGTAGCATTGGAGATAACAATATTAGCCCTAATAATTTGATCTCCTCGTAAACGAACTCCTACAGCTTTACCAGATTCTATTAATATTTCTTCTACATGAGCATTCAAACGTAATTCACCACCCCAACGTTCTAAACCTCTAACCAAAGCATCAACTATTGCCGCACTACCACCAATAGGATATTCAATCACTGAATTAGAACGTTCTCCAAACATAAACGCCACCTCTGGAGCAACAGTACCATCAGCTTTCAACCCAGACAGAAGAAAACATTCCAAATCAATTAAACGGCGCACCCAAGGGTCTTTTACCCATTTATCCACGATTTGTCCAACGGAACCCCCTATATCCCCCAGGGAAGGCAACATCTTCAGTAAGGATAGTCCATATTTTCCCAATAAAATTGGTATTAACCAAAAATCAGCCCTTAAAGCTATAGGTGGAACTTCTTTCAGGCCAGCATACAATTGTAAAAGATTATCTTGAAAAAGTTTTAATTCTTTAGCTCCTTGAGTCGTAAATTTAGCAACAGCTTCTAGGTAAGATGACTCATTAGCATAAACTGGCAAACTACCTTCAGGAAAATGATAATGTCCCAGAGGGTCATAAACAACTGTCTCAATAGATTCGCCTAAAATGCTGAGGACTTTTTGTAAAGGATTAAGACTATGAGGGTCAGCCAACCCACAATAAAAAGATGGACCAGAATCAAAATGGAAACCTTGACGTGAGAAAGAGTGAGCTGCCCCTCCAGGAATACTATGGCTTTCACAAATTACTACCTTTTTGCCATAGTAGGCGAGCATTGCTCCAGCAACTAAGCCTCCTATGCCACTACCAATTACAATCACATCTAGATTTTCTGCTACCATATAAATTTATTTTTGACAATAGTATTTACAGTTATTATTGTTATAGCAGTCGAAGCAAAGGTTAGGATATTTATTAATCCTGTTTGCGCAGCATTCCGTAGGAAAACTCTTTAATATTATGCTGTTCCCTGTTCCCTCTCTTGGTGCGCGTTCCCAAGCCAGTCCGTTGGGCGGGTCTCCCGACTTGAAGGAACTGGCGTTTGCGTCTGTCGCCGACGCGGGGTCGCACCGCTATTCCCTATTCCCTAGCGCGACACGCTATAAGTTAATCAATTTTGACTGTAGCAAAGTAGCTGATTGATGACAAATCGACTTACTTTAATAAGAATTTCCTGTGGAAGCTTACCATAGTAATATTATTTATAATGGCTTGATTCTGGTTTATAATTAGAAGCAAATCAAAGACACCAATTAAAGTAATATTTTGGTTAAAAGATAAGTATTATAAATAAATTACCTCAAACTTAAATAATTAGAAAAATATTGTATAGATTATTCAGGGAGAAAAAATATGGAATCATTTTTAATGATAGATACAGTAGTTAAAGAATTAGAAAAAGATGCAGATTTAATTAGAATGAAGAAAGTTATTTATTGTGCTTGTGAAGGCAGATGGGAGAATGATGAAACTAAATTATCAGAAATTAATCTGAAAGAATTAATAGAGGAATTATATAATAAAACAGGGAATATAGAAACCTTAGACCATAGGTTGTCTCGCATAGTTTCTAAAGTTAATAAAAAAACAGAATATAGTTTATTAGCACAGAAAATCATCACCAGTGTGGGGAAACTATATCCTGAAGAAGAAGAAGATATGACAGTTATGGAATCTAGTCCAAACTGGAGTCTTGATGGTTCAGATGAGCACACAGTTTTAAAAGGGAAATTAGCAGTAGAAGAATCTTATTCAAGAGATCCTGGAAAGTTATTTGATGTCCGGGAAAAAATCATGCAAGGCACTAATCCATTAAAAGCAAAAGTTCTGATTTTTTCTACCGTAGAACATCAATTTAATTTTAGTGAAAGGGATTGGTTATTACTGAAAACCAAGAACTTAGATAGTTTACTCAGACAAATATTTAATTCATGCACATCTATAACAGACTTAGAATCTTCTTTATATATCACAGCTAATAATTTTGAGGAACCAGATGAATATACCCAAATAGCTAATATAATTATTAATGCTTTAACTCCTTGCTATTCACAAGAAATTATCGTTCCAGAAAGTGAAGCAGAAACTGAAGAATCTGAAGTATCAGCATCAGAGACAAAAAGAACAGATATAGACAGTAATAATTATTTTCAGGAAGGTGGTATTGCTCTGGTAAGTCAAAAAGAGCCAGAAATTGCGAATGAAGAAAATGAAGAACAATCTATAAGTTCATCTGAACCTTCTACAGCAGAAATCATCGACGACACTACAAATCAAACAGAAACAGAAGAAGAAGATATTGCTGACTCAATTGATTACGAAGAAATTGTAAATCCTACTCCTACAGAACCTACAATAGTAACTCAAGGTCAA
Source organism: Dapis hubbardiae BLCC-M172 (assembly GCF_050016015.1). Classification (NCBI taxonomy): domain Bacteria; kingdom Bacillati; phylum Cyanobacteriota; class Cyanophyceae; order Oscillatoriales; family Microcoleaceae; genus Dapis; species Dapis hubbardiae. Next base: position 22,650 of record NZ_JBNHEQ010000038.1, on the reverse strand, counting down.
TATAAAAAACCTTCTCTAGGAGGGAAAAATATCCTAGATTCAATCAAAAAAAAATTAGAGATAGAAAATGAAATTTCGGCTTTAGTAAATCAAAAAGTTGATTCTGTAATGGATGCTATAGAAGCACAATTTATTTCCCTAGAAGAAAGCTTAAATAAACTTTTACAAAGTGAGCCAGAAGAAAAACGTTTATCATTAAAATATACAGCTTTAGAAGATTTAATTAGTAATATTCAGGATAAATCCACAAAATTTAGAGAAATTCTCAAGCAATTAGAAATAGAAGAAAGGAAAACACTAAACCCCAATAAATCTGGCAATACTATCAATACAGGATTGGAGCAAGAACAAGAAATTTATGATGAAAACCAACAAAAAATTATTGAATTAGCAACACAAGGAAATCCCAAGGCAGTTGCCATAATAATTAATCAATCACTTCAGCAACAAGGTATTACTGTTATAGCTGGGAGGAAAAATGGTTATCTGCATATTGTTGTAGAATCAGAACAAGTTCCTAATCAAGAAATTGTCACTCCAGTAGTCCAAAAACAAATTGCTAATTTACAATCAGAATATCTCAAAAATATCAAAATTTATGGCAGACAATCAGGTGATAAATCAATTATTTGGACGCAGACAATTTCTTTTTAGAGAGTAGGGAGTAGGGGAGTAGGGGAGTAGGGGAGTAGGAAAGCAACTTTACCTTTGTAATTTGAGAGACTCTATAATAGGACTTACGCAAAGAAACCCGGTTTCTACAGTAAATCATTGTTTTGAACAATAGACATCTACAAGAAACCGGGTTTCTGGGTTCACCTGCGTAAGTCCTGTATAATTTAGAAATTCATAATTTTTAATCTGATAATTTTTACTTTTTTAAGCAAATTTAAACACAGGAAAATCATAATGAGTGGTCGTGAAATTCTCAGGAAATATGCAGCAGGAGAAACCGATTTTCGAGGTATTAATCTCAAAGGTATTCAATTAAATGGAGCAGACTTAATTGGTGCAAATTTTTCTGGGGCTGATCTTCAGGGAGCAGACCTCGTGCTGGCATTTCTAAATCGAGTCAATTTCCAACGCGCTAATTTAATAACAGCTAAACTTAGTGGTGCATATCTCACTCAAGCTAATTTGGAAGCTGTCAATATGGCGGATGTCGATCTTCATGGAGCCAACTTACAGAATGCAGACTTTCGACTGGCCAATCTAGAGTTAGCAACCTTGATTGATGCTAATCTGAGTGGGGCAGATATGCGTGGAATTAATCTCCAGGGGGCAGATATGCGCGGTGCTTATATGCGTGGGGCAAATCTCCGCTTTGAAAAACGAGCTTATGACATAGCTAATCTTAAAGGAGTAAATCTGCGGGGTGCCGATCTGCGTGGTGTTGATTTGACTGGAGCTGATTTAACTAAGGCTGATTTGAGAGGAGCAAACCTCAGTGAAGTTTTGCTGAGAGGGGCTAAGTTAACTAAAGCTAATTTATCTCAAGCAATTTTAGATGGTGCATTTTTAACAGAGGCTAATTTGGCAGGGGTTAATTTATCTGGGGCGAGTTTAATTAATGCTAAATTTGAAAGAGCTGGATTAATGGATACTCGTCTGAATGAGGCTAACTTAACTGGGGCAGTTATGGCAGATGTAAAGTTGGGTAAATCTCAGTTAGTAGGAGCTAACCTAACTCAAGTGAATTTAGTCAGGGCTGACCTGAGTCGAGCTAATTTAAGTAAGGCCAATCTTAATAAAGCTGACCTCACTGATGCCTACCTAGCAAAAGCAAATTTCCGTAATTCTAATCTGAATGACTCTATCTTAACTAGGGTGGAATTAAGCACTGCTAATTTAAGTGGCGCTCAAATGCAAGGTGCTTCTATGCCTAATGGAGATATTCACGGTTAACGAAGTCAGAAGTCAGTAGGGATGAATGGCCATTAGCCCTACAGGAGGCGGAACCAACCCCTACGTCATTAGATGATAAAATCGTAGGGGCGGGTTTCACCACAAATCTGGTGATAACTGATTGATTTGTCGATCGCCCGCCCCGCTTTCAACCTGATATTGGGTAATGCTGATATTGATAACCATGTTAAATGGGGGGCGGGTTTATTTAAAATTTTGTTGACTTCCCATTAACACCCTATGTGGAACCCGCCCCTACATCATCAACGTTACAAAAATTGTAGGGGCGGGTTTCAACAAAAATCTGGTGATAACTGATTAATTTGTCGATCGCCCGCCCCGCTTTCAACCTGATATTGGGTAATGCTGATATTGA
>NZ_JBNHEQ010000038.1:0-20269 GCF_050016015.1 Dapis hubbardiae BLCC-M172 | reverse complement strand
TAACCATTTGAAATGGGGGCGGGTTTATTTAATTTTGTTGACTTCCCATTAACACCCTATGTGGAACCCGCCCCTACATCATTAACATTCTTAACTTTTGACTTTTTATTTTTGACTTTTGACTTTCTGAAAATTATTGACATATCAAATTTTTTTGTTATATTAATCTTATCCAACATATCAAATTTTTTTGGAATGACAGCATGAAAGAAAACCTAAAAGTGCTGGTAAGCGGTCTCAAGAAAAAGACCCTAACTATTGGGGTAGCAGTAATGCTGGGTGCTTGTGGTTCCACTCAGGCAAAACAACAACCGATAAAAATTGATGGTTCCAGCACTGTATACCCTATCACCCAAAAACTTGTCGAAAAATTCAACGCCACCGACAAGCCCGATGTAGAAGTCAGTGCCAGTTTTTCCGGTACAGGTGGAGGCTTTAAAAAGTTCTGTGCTGGAGAAACTGACATTAATAATGCTTCGCGCCCCATACTTAAAAATGAGATGGAAGCTTGCAAGCAAAACAAAATCTCCTATATTGAATTACCTATTGGGTTCGACGCTCTAACCATCGTCGTTAACCAGGCAAATACCTGGGCAGAAGACATTACTGTGTCTGAGTTAGCAAAGATTTGGGCACCTGAAGGGCAAGGAAAAATCACCAAATGGAACCAAGTACGTTCCTCATGGCCAGACAAACCATTAATCTTATTTGGTCCCGGAGCTGACTCTGGAACTTATGACTATTTTGCTGAAGCTATTGTTGGATCAGCAAAAGCAACTCGTAGTGACTACACAGCCAGCGAAGACGACGAAGTGTTAGTTACAGGAGTTAGCAAAGAACCCAACGCTTTAGGTTATTTTGGTTACGCTTATTATGTAGAGAATAAAGACAAACTAAAATCTTTAGCCGTTGATAGTGGTAATGGCGCGATCGCTCCAACTACAACAGCAGTCGAACAAGCAAAGTATCAACCCCTAGCTAGACCACTATTTATTTATGTAAATGCGGTATCAGCACAAAATAACCCATTAATGAATGAATTCATTGACTTTTACATGAATAATGCCCAAGAAGTTGTGAATGATGTAGGTTATGTTGCATTTGGGGAAGAGAGTTATATGAAACTTTACCGCAACTACCATAAAACAAAAGTAGGAACTGTATTTGGTGGGGAAGCGCAGCTCAATTTAACTATTTATGAAGTTCTCACGAAACGAACAGAATATTAATTGTACAAATTATGACTACAAATTTACCCCAAGTTAATACATCTGCTGTGCAAGCAGGTGGTAAACTTAGTTTCTTTGAAAAATATCTGACTGTTTGGGTAGCATTGTGCATTTTTGCAGGTATAGCTTTGGGTAAAATATTTCCTGGTGTGGCAAAAACATTAGATGCTATGAGCATTTATCAAGTATCTATCCCCATTGCTATATGTCTATTTTTTATGATGTATCCGATCATGGTGAAAATAGACTTTACCCAAGCTAAAAATGCTGCCCGCGCCCCTAAACCTGTAATCTTAACATTAGTTGTAAATTGGGCAATTAAACCTTTTACAATGGTAGCATTTGCCCAATTTTTTCTGGGTTGGTTATTTCGCTCACTGCTAACAGGTACAGAAATATTACGAGGTACAGAAGTCGCGATCGCCGACTCTTATATTGCTGGTACAATATTACTTGGTATCGCACCTTGTACGGCAATGGTATTAATGTGGGGTTATCTTTCCTACAGTAACCAGGGACACACATTAGTAATGGTGGCAATTAATTCCCTGGCAATGTTGTTTTTGTATGCTCCACTTGGGCGATGGTTGCTATCAGCAAATAATTTAACAGTACCTTGGGAAACTATTGTTTTATCAGTGCTAATTTATGTTGGTTTACCTTTGGCGGCGGGAATGTATAGTCGTTACTGGATTTTTAAATATAAAGGAAAAGCTTGGTTTGAACGTAAGTTTCTCAAATATTTAAGTCCTGTTTCTACTGCTGCATTATTGATAACTTTAGTTTTGTTATTTGCTTTTAAGGGTGAATTAATTGTAGAAAATCCATTTCATATATTATTAATAGCAGTACCACTATTTATCCAGACTAACTTTATTTTCTTGATTGCTTATGTAGCAGCTTTGAAAATGAATTTACATTACGAAGATGCTGCACCTGCTGCTTTAATTGGAGCAAGTAATCATTTTGAAGTAGCGATCGCCACTGCGGTGACTCTATTTGGCTTAAATTCTGGAGCTGCATTAGCAACGGTAGTGGGAGTATTAATAGAAGTACCAGTAATGTTGATGTTGGTGGAAGTTTGTCAACGTACAGCTTTTTGGTTTCCTCGCGAACCAGAAAAAGCTACATTAATTGACCCCCGTTGTTGTAAGTCTCAGTAACTCAAGCATCTTGCTTGCTCATCCTTCCGGCAGGGTATTTCATTAGCGCGTGTGGCATTTGTGTTTTACAGGCAAGATACCTGTGTTACATATACCTAGACAGGCAAGATGCCTGTGTTACAGATGTAACTGAATATCAAGAAAAGGAAAACTAACAATGGAAGAAGAAACAACTCAACCGATAGCAGAAAATTTGTGGTGGGTAATTCCAGGTAAACTAGCAGGAGTGCGGAAACCAACAGGAGAAGAGTTGCCAGAATTACAGGAATTAGGTATTGGAGCAATAGTCTCTGTAATGGACGACCCTTCTAATTTAGAACTTTATCAGGAAGCTAAATTACCTCATCTATGGTTACCAATAAAAGGAGGAACTGCACCAAGTAAAGAACAAGTTCAAAAATTACAGGATTTCATTGATAGTCAAAATCATGCAGTTGCAATTCATTGCACCAATGGCAAAAGACGAACAGCTACTGCTCTTGCCGGGTATTTGATTAATTCTGGATCATCCTATGAGAAGACAATGGAGATTATTTTAACAGCAAATCAAGAAATTGATTTACGGAAATCTCAAAGTAGCTTTTTACAAGATTTAGCCAAAAATTAAGTTGTTTAAATCTAGGACTTACGCAGGCGAACCCAGAAACCGGGTTTCTCCTAGACGTCTATTGATCAAAACAATGATTTACCCTAGAAACCGGGTTTCTTTCCGTAAGTGCTAAAATCGTTGAATTAAAGGAATAAAAAAATGTCTATTCTCAAAACTCATATTGCTCTAACAGCAACCAACCTAGAAAACTCGGTTGAATTTTATCAAGCTTTGTTTGGAGTTGCACCAGTTAAGTATAAATCTGATTATGCAAAATTTGATATTGCTAACCCACCATTAAATCTTACTCTTAACTTAGGGGAAAATGTGCAGTCAGGTGGAAACTTAGACCACTTGGGAATACAGGTAGAAACTTCCCAGGAAGTAGCAGCAGCAATTGAGAGATTTAAGATTGCTGAATTATCAATATTTGAGGAACATAATACAGACTGCTGTTATGCACTTCAAGATAAAGTTTGGGTTACAGATCCCGATGGCAACCGTTGGGAAGTGTTTGTTGTGAAAGTTGCCGATACTGCACCAGAAAAAAATCTAGTTGTTAGTGTTGAGTCAAACTCAACAAAATCTACTTGTTGTCAATAAAATTCAATGGTTATCTAACATAAATAGGACTTAAGCATGAGGTACGAAAACTAGGATTTGAGATTGCTATCCGTTCCGGACTGCTTCGCAAACCCTGTCGGTCGCAATGACTAAGATACCTTGTAATACCTAAGTCCTAATAAGTAGAAATAGTATATTTAAAGGAGGAAAAAATATGACAGTACGCATAGGAATAAATGGATTTGGTCGCATGGGAAGGTTAGGACTCCGTGCAGCTTGGGGATGGCCTGAACTAGAGTTTGTTCACATTAATGAAATTAAAGGAGGTACGGCAGCAGCAGCACATTTACTCAAGTTTGATTCTGTACATGGCAGGTGGTCGCCGGAAGTTGAAGCAGCAGGCGAACAGGTAATAATTGATGGTAAACCTCTTAGTTTCAGTGAATATTCCCAACCAGGTGAGGTACCTTGGGAAAAGTTTGGTGTTGATATTGTGTTGGAATGTTCTGGTAAGTTTAGGACTAAAAGCACTCTCGAACCTTACTTTCAACATGGTGTCAAAAAGGTTATTGTGGCGGCACCAGTTAAAGAAGAAGCTTTAAATGTAGTCATGGGTGTCAACGATCATCTCTATGAACCTGAAAAACACAATTTACTCACAGCAGCTTCTTGTACCACGAACTGTTTAGCTCCAGTGGTAAAAGTGATTCACGAAGGATTAGGAATTAAACATGGAGTTATTACTACTATCCATGACAATACGAATACTCAGATTATTGTTGATGCACCTCATAAAGATTTGCGTCGTGCCAGAGCTACAAGTCTTTCACTGATTCCTACTACAACCGGATCTGCAACAGCGATCGGACTAATTTATCCAGAGCTTAACGGTAAGTTGAATGGTTTAGCAGTACGAGTTCCTTTGTTGAATGCTTCTTTGACAGACTGTGTATTTGAAGTGGTTCGCCCTACCACGGTAGGAGAAATTAACAGTTTATTGGAAACTGCATCACAACAACCACCACTTAAAGGAATTTTGGGTTACGAAGAACGTCCTTTAGTTTCCGTTGACTATAAAGATGACCCTCGGTCTTCTATTATTGATGCTCTTTCAACAATGGTAGTAGACGAAACTCAAGTGAAAATTTTGGCTTGGTATGACAATGAATGGGGTTATGCTAACCGTATGGTAGAGTTAGCTCGAAAAGTTGCTTTGAGTTTGAAATAGTTATTGTAATATTACAGTAAATAGGCAATAAGAATAAAGGGAGCAAAATGCTCCCACTTTCGTTCTTCTTGCAAAGCTGCTACAACTAGAAAAAAGATTTGCTAAACTTAATAAATGGGAAAATAAATCCAATAAAAAGGAGAAAAATATGACTGAAGTTTCTATTAGGATGAAAGATATTTTTAAGCAGAGAGCAATTTCAATTATAGAGAATTTCCTGGCTACTGATAATTTGTTTGAAAATTTAGAAAGAGATGAAACGCAATATATTCGATACTTTTCTCAGAAATTGTTCTCCAGAAGAATTACAACAAATGACTGAGGAGATACTTAGTTCTAAAATCAGACGTATATTGGGAGGACAAGTATTATTTGGATTAATAAGTGATTTAACACCTGAAGAAATAGAGGAGTTTGATGCAGCAATTCGAGATATTAGGAAAATGTGAATGGAATATTTATTAGATACAAATATTTTAACTGCTATTCTTAAAAAAGATTCTCGACTACTTGAGCGACTGAATAATTTTAATTATAGAGAAGAGAAACTTTTTATCAGTTGCATTACCTATTTTGAAAGTGAGGGAGGTTTATTAGCTGTTAATTCCCAGAAAAAGTTAGCTATTCTTGAGAATTTGTGTAAAACCTATATCAATATTTTGTTTTTAGACAAAATAGAGATTATTAATATGGCCTCTGGAATTTATGCAAATTTAAGGCAAAAAGGAACCCCCATACAAATTCCTGATATTATGATTGCAGCTACGGCAATTTATCATAATCTGGTTTTAGTTTCTAATGATTCGGATATGTTAAGAATTGAAGGTTTAATTTGAGAGGATGTTTGAAAAGTATGAATTTTGATTTAGATCCCCCCTAACCCCCCTTTACAAGGAGGGAAATGCAATGGAAAGTCGCCCTTATTGGGGATTTAGGGGGATCGATGAATTCTCAAACACCCTCTAATAAAATTGGTTGCAATAGTTTAAATTAATTAATAAAAATAATGTCTTCTACTACAAGTGCTAGTATAAAAAATTATGCCCTAGTCACCCTTGCTTACTGGGGTTTCACCATTACTGATGGTGCTTTACGAATGTTGGTGCTACTCTACTTCCACAAAATTGGCTACACTCCCCTAGAAATTGCATCTTTATTCTTATTTTATGAAATTTTTGGTATCTTCACGAATTTTTTCGGCGGTTGGATCGGTTCTCAATTTGGATTAAAAGTGACTCTGTATACTGGTATTGGGTTACAGGTTTTCGCCCTAATTATGCTTTCTTATGTAGACCAAAGTTGGACGCAATGGTTGGCAGTATTTTATGTGATGGTAGCACAAGCATTTTCTGGAATTGCTAAAGACTTAACAAAAATGAGTTCTAAAAGTGCTATTCGCTTAGTTGTTCCCCAGGATGCTCAATCATCTTTATTTAAGTGGGTGGCAGTGTTAACTGGTTCCAAGAATGCTCTTAAAGGTGTTGGTTTTTTTGTAGGTAGTGCGCTGCTGACGTTATTTGGATTTGTTAATGCTCTCTGGATAATGGCGGGAGGGTTGTTTTTGATTATGTTCACTGGTTTAATGTTGCCAAAGGGGATGGGTAAAATTAAGCAGAAGGTGAAATTTAAACAACTTTTTTCTAAAAGTCAAGAAATTAATATTCTTTCTGCTGCCCGTTTCTTTTTATTTGGTTCGCGAGATGTTTGGTTTGTGGTGGGATTACCTGTTTTCCTGCAAAGTGTTTTGGGATGGTCGTTTTATCAAGTTGGTGGATTTATGGCTTGTTGGGTGATTGGTTATGGTATAATTCAATCTTTAGCACCGACACTTATAAAGAAATTTGGTTCCGGTGAGCCACCACAATCAAAAACTATCCAATTTTGGACATTTACATTAACTGCTGTTCCCTGCGCGATCGCTCTGGCGTTACAATTTGGTTTACCTGCTAATTTGGTTATTGTTGGTGGGTTGATGTTGTTTGGTGTAGTGTTTGCTTTTAATTCTGCGGTTCATTCCTACCTGGTATTAGCATTTACTGATGATGACAAAGTGGCTTTAAATGTTGGCTTCTATTATATGGCTAATTCTGGTGGTCGTCTTGCAGGTACGGTTTTATCTGGGTTGGTTTATCAGATATTTGGTTTGGTTGGGTGTTTGTGGGTATCGATGTTGTTTGTGTTCGCAGCAGCTTTAGTTTCTCTGAAATTACCCGATCCTCAACCGAGTCAAGCTATAGCTTGGAAAGCTGGTGGGGGAGATTAATAAGTAGGTTGGGTTAAGCGAGAGCGCAACCCAACAAAAACCAAGACAATAAAGGAAGAAGTAGGTTGGGTATAACGAAGTCAAACACAAGAATAATAATAATGTTGGGTTTCGTTCCATGCTTCGCAACCCTAACGGGAACAACCCAACCTACAAAGCTACTAATTTTAATTTTATGGAATTCACATTTATTAATGTAGGTTGGGTAGAACGGAGTGAAACCCAACACAAAGCGCAAAGGGGGATAATGTTGGGTTTCGTTGACTCAACCCAACCTACAACTGGTATCGTCGAGAAAAAAAAGAGAAGGGTAAATTCCCCTCTCTTCTTCTTTTTAGCCTTTAGTCTTTCTCTTGCTGCCTAGCAAAAAACCGCCTAGTGTGATAAAACCTAAAATTAGGCTGGGTTCTGGAGTGGCTTCAGGTTCTTCCCGCTCCACTTCTTGGAATTTCGCCCACACTCCAGCATTTTGATATAGATCAAACACATAATTATCCCGATCATGCGACATAATAGTCGGAGTTTCGGAAGACAAATCATTCCATTTGGCATCTAATATTGAGTACGCGCGGTTGCCTTGTAGTTCATAGGGGAGCCAGAACACGTCCATTTTCATGTCACCATATTGACCAGTGCTGTTCACTGTGTACTGATCATCGCCCAGCGCCTCCGATAGTGATTTCCAGGCTTTCTGGGCCTCGTCATACCCCTCGAAGTCTAAAGAGCCACCAAAGACCTCCGAAAAAGTTCCCTGGACTAATTGCACATCATATAATACCCCTTCTACCTCAAGACCATCAATTCCTATTACACGACCATCATCAGTTTTGCGTAGAGTCAACGCTGATGCTTCAGACACAAAAGCAGTGCTAGCTAGTAAGGCAGCGCTAGTAAGAGTAGCTGTGAATTGTGCAGCTTTTGTTGCGAATTTGGTAAAGGTTTTGTATTGCATTGTTGTTTCCACCTTTTTTTAGTTTCCTTTTTGGGTTTTTGCCGGGAAGAACTGGGAACAGTCTCGGGCTTTCCGGTATGGGATTCTTGGTTGGTGGCGTCTGATTCTTCTGGCGTCTCGTCTTGTCCGTCGGGCGGGGCGTCTGATGATTCGGGCGTCATCTGATGATTCCGGTCAAGTCCGGGGTATTGCTCCGGTTTTCCTTTTCTTTTGTCTACATGATTAATCTATCTCTCTTATTCGCCTCTGTCAATTAGTGAATACACGGAATTTTCATTTCAAATATTGTTCATTCCTAGGCATTTTCCGCAAGCAGCAAATTAGTTTTCATCACGACTGCGTATTTTCCACGATAGTTGTTAGTTCAGTAGGGTGTCGTTAGCGATAGCGTAACGCACCAATTCGTAGGTGTAGAAGTAATATCAAATACGCTTAATTTGGTACAAAAAATTTGTGTTACGCTCTACTTAGCCCTGCTTTTCATGTTGTGCAGCAAAACACACTTCTTAGGACTGGCACAACTAAAATGGTGCGTTACGACAGATTGCTAAATACTTTTCATAGTCTGAATTTAAGCTGTCTAACGCACCCTACTAGACTGATAACTGATAACTGAATAGGGTGGGTTCCGCTAAAATGGTGCGTTACGACAGATTGCTAAATACTTTTCATAGTCTGAATTTAAGCTGTCTAACGCACCCTACTGGACTGATAACTGATAACTGATAACTGAAATGGCAAAATCCCACAAATGATGCGCCATTTCTAATTTACTACAAGAGGGAATATCTAACTGTCTACCTTCTGCATCCAGAAAAATTCCCTGATTTGTATTACTACCAAAACCGGCACCTTCACGATCTATAGGGTTAGCAACAATAGCATCTAAATTTTTCACCCGCAATTTTTCCAACGCAGGGGCAACAATATCTCCAGTCTGTGCTGCAAAACCTATTAAATATTGATGAGACTGCTTTAATTTTCCCAACTCTGCCACAATATCTGGTACTGGTGTCAAAGGTAATGAATTTGGTAGCGATCGCTTGGGCAATTTCTCACTACTATATTCAGCAGGTTTGACATCTGCCACCGCAGCACTCATTACAATTATATCTGCTTCGGCAAAATGAGCTAACATTGCTTGCTGCATCTGAGCAGCACTTACTACTTCTATAATTTTTACCCCCGACAACAGCAACTCTCCCGAAATACTATGCACGAAAGTTACATTTGCTCCTCGATGCAATGCTGCCTGAGCTAAAGCTATTCCCATTTTACCCGTAGAAGGATTACCAATAAATCTCACAGGATCTAAATGTTCCCGCGTTCCACCTGCACTAATTAATATTTTCTTACCTGCTAAATCTCTTTTACCTGCTGTATATAATAAAGATTTTATATTTGTGACTATTTCCTTGGGTTCGGCCATTCGACCTTGACCAACGCGATCGCAAGCTAAAATTCCAGCGCCAGGATAAATACCATAATATCGTTTTTCTGTCAATATTTGTTGCCAATTTCGTTGTACTGCTGTTTGTTCCCACATATCAGTATTCATGGCGGGAGCTAATAAAATGGGGCAACTAGAAGCTAAAATGGTATTAGTCAGTAAATTATCAGCAAAACCATAGACTAATTTTGCCAAAGTATTTGCGGTGAGGGGAGCAATAACTATTATTTCCGCCCATTCTCCTAACTGAATATGCAGCGGACGTCCGTGAGAAGGTTGCCAAAAATCTTGGTCTGTATAAGCGGGATAACGACAGAGAGTAGATAAAGTCAGAGGTGTAATAAATTGTTGAGCAGCATCTGTCAAAATTGCTCTAACTTCAAATCCAGATTTTACTAGAGTAGAAACTACTTCACAAACTTTATAAGCTGCAATACCACCACAAATACCAATTAAAACTTTTCTACTCATAATATTTTAAAGAGGGAGTAGGGGAGTAAGGGAGTGGGGGAGTAGGGGAGAAGTAAAAATATGCAGAAACCAGGTTTATAGACAAAATAAAGAATTGATGATTGCTGTAGGATAATTAATTTGATTTTTTATTATTGGAAATATTTCTTATACCAATTCAAAACAATAATGATACAAAAAAGTACCTCTTGATGGAACTGCTTAAAAATGGCTTCTCCAATTTATTTCAGATATTACATTAATAGTAATTCCCATACTTGTGAGATACACATTTTTTTTGCTTTGGTAAGTAGAAAATTAGACAAGTATGAAGATAAGAAAAATAACTGTACTTCATAATTGTGGGAATTGCTATATTTACCTCTTCTCTCCTAGATGACTAAAGCCTTCTTACCGAATTATTAATTATTAATAATTAATAATTCTGGTTTAAAGCCTCCCCTTGGATATGGGAAAAAGCGGTCGTTAGCGAAGCTGTCCGTTAGGATGGGATGGCGAGGTTTCCCGCTCTTGCAGAGCCACTTCGTTAACGCCATATCCAATCGACCAAGAGAAAAGTGCTCTTGAATTTCCTGATCTTCAATTCCGTAAAGGTTTTAACGGCTAGGTAATTATCAATTATCCATTATCCATTATCAATTAATGAATTCTTCTTTCTTTCCAAATAATAAGGAGTGTTATTGATTATCTCAAAAAATCAACACTCCTAAATAAAAAAAATATTAAATTATTAACTGTGTATTCCCAATATTTCAAGCCTCATCACAAGGCTCTAAATCCAATAAATGGATATAAGGTTCAATTAACTCTGGACGTTGAAAGGCGATCGCTCGTAGCAGGTGCCAATCTTTTAACCCGTCAAAAGGATTTTTATAGTCATCTTCCTCAAGACGAAAAGCCAACTTAGCTACATCATCTGTAGTCAAACTAGAAACTTCGTTTAAGGAACGGGTTACAGTTTGCATCAAAACCAACCTCCCTGAAATGGCATCTGCTGAAAGCATTAATTAAGATAGAGTGCTATTAACATCTATATAATATAATAGTAATTCTAAGCTTTTGCTATAACATCTATAACAAAACTTCGCATTAACTTCAAAATTTCCGGGCGAATTTCATGCCCCATATCAAATTCTTGATATTGTATATTTGCCCCTAAATTTGTGAAAGAATCACGCGATCGCCTTCCTTGTTCAATAGGTACAACTGGGTCTTCTATACCATGTACCATTAAAATGGGCGGTAATTTTTCTACAGATGGTTGAACTGGAGAATGTATAAAGCCACTTAAAATAATTAAACCTGCTAATGGCAATGTTACCCCCACATCCATAGTCATTGCTCCACCCTGAGAAAAACCACATAGAATAGTTTTAGATAAAGGTATTCCTGTTTGACTTTCCAGAGAAATTAGCCAATCAATCAATATTTGGCGACTTTCTACTAAACCTGGGAATTCTTTTTTGGACATATCGTACCACATTTTTCCTCCAGGAACTTGAGGATGAGGTAGTGGGGCATCTGGGAACTCAAACCGATAGTCAGGAAGATTTAACTCTCCTACAAAGGGTGTTAAATCATTACAGTTAGCTCCAAAACCATGCAAAGCTACAAACAGAGAATTAGGTTCAGTTTTAGGTGAAAAGGGAATTGAATTTAATTGTGCCATTTTTAGGGAGTAGGGAATAGGTTGAATAATTAATAATTACCTCTTCTTATAAAGAAGAGAATTGGTTAAAAAGAATTTTTTTTCTTTCTTCTATATGAATGGAGAGGCTTTATACCTTAATTTTTCGGTAAGGAGCAAACAAAAAATATTTACCTCGTCAGTTGTACCGCATTAATCACCGAATCTGCTATGGACAAATCTGGCAATTACTGCAATTTTTAGGATGGTAAGGTACAGCTTAATACTAACAGGACTTACCGAATGATTAATAATTATGGGGTTAGTGAATGATTGTATGATTTTTAGTAGTCAGTAGTTAAGAAAAGTTTTTTCCTTACTATCAATCTTACTCTGATACAAATTTTCATACCTTATTTCACCAACACCAAAGAATTCTTGCATTATTAATTTTTCATTATTAATTATTAATTGTTTACTACTCCCTCAAAAAAATGGTTAACAAACGCAAATCACTTCCACCTTCTCTAACAATTAAATTAGGAAAGTGGGTTTGGACAACACTATGGCAAATAATGATGTCAAGACTTGCTCCTAGAAATAATTCTGGAGAATATATTCGCCCAGCTAGTCTATTTAGAGAAACAATAAATACACAAACAGAAAATAAATATCAACCAGCTAGTAAACGTTATCGTCTATTTGTGGGACTTGGTTGTCCTTGGGCACACCGAACTCTTGTTGTTAGAGCGCTGAAAGGTTTGGAAGATATTATATCAGTAACTATTGCATCTCCAGCAGGGGATAAGGGTATTTGGGTATTTGAGGATGAACAAGAAGGATGTGGTACTTTACCAGAATTATATAGTTTAGCACAACCTGGTTACAATGGGCGTTCGACTGTACCTGTATTATGGGATGAGCAAACAAAAACTATTGTTAATAATGAAAGTGGAGATATTATTGTTATTCTTAATTCTGAATTTAATCAGTTTGCTAAAAATCCAGATATTGACCTTTATCCAGAACAATTAAAAGCAAAAATAGACGAGTGGAATGAAAAGATTTACTACACAGTAAATAATGGGGTTTATCGTTGTGGGTTTGCCCAAAGTCAGCAGGCTTATGAAAAAGCTTGTCGGGAATTATTTACTACTTTAGATGAAATTGACAATACACTTTCTAAAAGTCGATATCTTTGTGGGGAGTTAGTAACATTAGCAGATGTACGTTTATTTACTACTTTATTCCGTTTTGATGTTGTTTATTATGGATTATTTAAGTGCAACTTACGGAGAATTAAAGATTATCAATATTTGAGCGTTTATCTACAAGATTTATATCAACTTCCAGGAATAGCAGATACTTGTAATTTAGAAGCAGTGAAAACTGATTATTATGGTAATCTTTTTCCTCTTAACCCTGGTGGAATTATTCCTTTGGGTTGATAATCAGTTATCAGTTATCAGTAAACACTTTTCATGTCGCGCAGCGTTTCATGTCGGCGACAGCCGAAAAGTAAAGCATTCTCAATGTCTTCACTTTTTAGGTCATAAATCATCTTTTTTATCAAAGGGATATCTCCTGTAAAATCTTTTTATCACCCTTACTATTCTTCAGCAAAAAACACAATGAACAATTAATAATTAATAATTACCCCTTCTTGAAACGGATAGTATTGGCGCTCAAGGATTTTTTTTGATTTATCCCCTTGAAAGGGGAGGCTTCAAGGCGTGAATTGTTGAATGAATAATTAATTATTGACTATCAACTCTTAATTATTAACTATTAATTATTAATTATTCGGTAATATTCTTTTTTCAAATCGGTATAAGCTAATTATTTTTTTTATAAAAAAGCAGTGGGAGAATGTTCCTCCCGTATTTTTCTATTAAAATAGAGAAAACTGATGCTCAAGGAAAAAAATATTTATTTTCCCCTTGAAAGGGAAAACTTTTAACCTGAATTATTTAATTAGGGTTTGCTGATTAAATGTCAAAGTATTTACTGGTATTGGTTTTAGGCTTTTTAGGTCTGTAAAAACTACGCCTGTTTCAGCTCTTTAACCTCAAAAAGGAGCGGATTTTGGGCGCATAGTTAAGTAAAAAAATTACTCCCCTACTCCCCTACTCCCTACTCCCCTGCTCCCCTACTCCTGACAAAAAACTTTTTCAGCAAACCCTAATTATTTAAGTAGGGTTTGCTGAATAAATATAAAAGTATTAACAGATAAAGGTGTTAGCCTTTTTAAGTCGGGAAAAAGTACCTAATTTTGAGCTGCTTTATACTCAAAAATTTATGATTTTGAGGAAGAGTTGAGAAAAAAAATTACTCCCCTACTCCCCCACTCCTTAAAAAAGACTTTTTCAGCAAACCCTCAGTAAGCATTCAGCCGTCAGCTATTAACTATCAGCTTCCGGGAAATATCTAGATTTCCAGCCACACAATGTATGGGTTTACAACTCAACCCTCGTTTTTGTACTTCAATTTATGGCTTGAAAATGTACTATCAGTTCAAAGATTTGCTTGATTTATAATTAGGGTTTGCTGAATAAATATAACATCCTTTATAGATAAAAGTTTCAGCCTTTTTAAGTCGGGAAAAAGTATAAGGTTTTCATTCTAGGGAGCTGCAAAAAGTTAGGATTTTGTGTTGACTCATGCCTGAAAAATCAAGGTATAATTCTTCTGACTACCTCCTTGAATTCCCGATTTATCCTGACTCTGTACGGATGTTGCATAACAAAAATGCTAACGTCCCTACCTCCTGACTCCTACCCTCACCCATAAGACTTTATTCAGCAAGCCTTAATTAGAGCTGTTTCGCTTTCCTACGGAATCCTAACGCAAACGCGAGATGGAAAGCGGAGCATTCCCTATACGAAAAAGCGCAGCTCCTCTGCAGTAGGCTAACTGACTCCTAATAGCTGTTTGCGCAGCATTCCGCAGGAAATGCTTAAATTATTAATTATTAATGGCTTTGTTGCATGAAAGTATATAGCTGTCCCACAAGCAAGTGCATCTGTACAATAACAACGTGCGGAAGACTACTCTAACTATTGGACAATAGATGAATAGAACATCAATTTTGATATGGTAAAATGCTGAAACTTTTGCCTGTAAAGCCTTTGAGGTTTAATTTCCTAGCCCTAACTATTGGACAATAGATGAATAGAACATCAATAATTGCGAAAGAGAGCGATATAGCTGCAGAATTGATTTTCTATCGCTAATTATGCAACAGAGCCATTATTAATTATTAACTATTAATTATTAAAGGTTCCTTTAATTTTTGCCTACTGCTAGCTACTAACTTACTTAAATATTCTCGTACATATTCTGCTTGTTCATAATTTAATTCATATCTATTACTTTCAGTTTCCCAATCAAAAAGAGGTTTTCCTTTCAAAATTTTATAGTCATCATTTTGCTGAGAAACTTCACTTAATAGAATTAAATCTTCCTGAGAAGGGATTAAACCAACAGGTAAATTTCCATCTAAAATAGTTTGAATTTTTTCTTGGCAAACGCGAGTATTTATACCTCGTTTCTCTAATAACTGAAAAATTTCTTTGACAGATAAAGGATAATCTGAAAAAACTTGCAATATCTCCCAAAGTATAAAATAATCATTGTATTGTTGCTGAGGTATATCTACAATTTTTGGATATAAAGGTAAGATAGCTAAACCATAAGCAACTCTACCAATAGTTAGTTTAATATCTTCTACCTGAGATAAACAATTATCAGATCTCTGCTCATTTTCTTGCCCTAAATCTACATTTTCCGACTCAACTTTTCCATCTTGTACAATAATTGCATTAGGCAATTTTTGACGTAACCAACGAGCGATCGCCTTCCAACAACCACTACCTCCAGTACAAATAGCGCGGTTAATTCCTACAGGAGATATTCCCACCTTACTCAAAAAATTATTTAACTCCTGATTTAATTGTTGTACAAAAGGTTCTAATACTTTAGTTTCTAAATCTTTTTGTTGTAAATACTTGATATTATTTCCTATATTCAAACTAAACTCTTTTTCCGATGGCAAAATTACCTTTAAATTACGAGCCGTTACTAATAATTCTTGTCTATAGGATGAACTTTGTAACCACTGCTGTAGTTGATACCTAATTGACAAATCTGGATAACCTGGTCGTGGCCATACTTGACTGGATTTTTCCTGATCGTCTTGATTATTGGATAAACTTTTTATAATATCATCTTTTAGTAACAGTTGACAAATAATATCTTGATCTAAAGCATGACCTCCATAAGCAAAACTATGACAATAGAAGTTAGAGTAGGTTAAATTTTGCCCATTTTCCGGTAAATTCACCAACGCAAATTCTGTTGTAGTTGCCCCCACATTCACAATTAAAATTCTACCTCGTCTTAAATCTGAAATGCCATAATTTTCTGTATCTTCTGTTACCGAAGTTAATTCTGATAAAGCCGTGGCGATCGCATCCTCAATCACAACTACTTGATTGACATTTTTCACCAAACCTGCTTCTAAAACTGCCTCCCGAAGATTAAAGCGATAAGCTTCTGGCCAACTTGCAGGAGAACCCATAATTACAGAATTTAATTGTGCAAAAGCTGAGACAAAAGCTTGATGTTCCAATCCCACTGCACCACAAATATAATCATTGGTAATAACTGTTGTTTGACTGTCTTTCTCAATCAGAGAAATAGAGTTTTGGAGATTAACTTGAGGCTGAAAAGTCTTCAGTAAAGTCACTAACCCCTGTTTAACTAAACTTAGAGGAATTTGATGTTTTTCAGACCATTGTAAAATAGGTTCGTGAGAAGTTTTAGCATAAAAATTAGGAGGTAGGAGAAAAGACTCTTCTTGTTTCTCTTGTAATTTTTGCTGTTCAAATTTAATTGCAACGTAAGGGATAGTAACTTTTAAACTAGGCTTAAAATCTTCTAGTAATAAAGGTTGTTCTGCGATAGTTTCTTCCTCATCATTGTCAGCTTCTTCTAATTTTTGAGCTATATAAATAATTGATGGTAACCTATATATTTTCTCAGGATAATTAAATGTTTTAATACTTTTTGTAGAGAGAGTAAATTCTTGATTAATTTCTGGAATATCTAATTCTGGTTTAGCTACTACCAGCTCCCAATATATAGGATGAATTTCGCCACTTATGCGATTCAATAACGCTGCAGAAATACCAGTAGTACCAAAGTCAATTCCTAAATACCATGGTGAAGTTTTTTGATGTGATTTTATATCTGGTTCCATTTCTAATGAGGTCAATTTTTTTTTTCTAAATTTTGAGTATCTTCAAGTAAAGTTTCTATATCTAAAAATTCCTGATTGTCTGTTGCTATTATTTCTTCTTCATCTGTTGTAGGTGTTAAGTTCTCTAAGATATCTTCCAGAGTTATTTCATTGTCTGTATTTTCTTCTGAATTATAAATATTTTCCTGCTTACTTGCCGTTGATTTGTCAGAAATATCATCTATATTCATAAATAGATCGTCTAATTTAGCAACTTTTTCTTTAGAACCAATCACAAGACTATTATCAACTGAATCAGGAGTATTTTCTGTTGAATCTATACCCTGGTCTTCTCCTAATTGTAATTGAGTCTGTCCCGGATCGTCTATTAATTCATCTACATCTATTTCCTCTAAACTTTCCAAATCAGAACGCAAATATTCTAGAGTGTTACTATCTAATAATAATCCTTTTGGTTTTTCATCTGGTTTTTCTACAGGTAACAGGCTTTGTGTTATAGGTGCCTGAATATATGTTTCTTCTGCCGATTCATCTGTAAAGTCATTTATATTTTCATTTATATTTTTTTGAGTTTCTTGAGCTTCTCTAGGAGCAATTAAGTTGTTAGTTTCTACTTCATTAACCTCTAGCTTTCCAAATAAATTACTAAGAGATTCAAGTATTTCTGTATTGTTTGAATTTTCTCTATTTTCAGAGCCGTCTAATTTTAATTCTGGAGTTAGTAATACCCCATCTTTTATTTGAACAGTTTCATTTTGATAGTTTTTTTGTTCTTGATAATTATCTTCAAAATTAGGAGGTGTTAGTTGAGCTGAAATTTCATTTTCCTGGTTGTTGCTTTTAAGTCTTTCTAAGTTTTGTTTTTCATCAATACTAGATTGATGTTTGTTCAAAGATTCTTGATTATTTGACTTATCTGGTTGGAGATTTTTTTTTTCTGTTTCTGTTGCTTCTGAGTCTGGATCTAGTCTTTTCACAAACTCATAACCAGGGTATGGCAATACTACTTTATCTATCGGCTCATTTAATTCATCTATTTCAGGAGATAGCTTTGACATTTCAAGATTTTCAGTAGCAATATTTGCTTCTACATAATTTTCTTCATTTAGCTTTTTTTGCTCACTATCATTACTATTTGAATTATCAACTTTGGAGTTTTCAAAATGATAAAATTCCTCGAATTTATCCTCTGAAATTTCCATAACCTCAGAGGTTTCAACATCCTTAATAGTCTGTCGGTAAAGATTTTGGCTAGAGTCTAAAGCACTCTGACTGGAAGATGGATGCTGAGTTGATAACTGAGATAAATGTTCTAGTAATGTTTCTTTAACTGGGCCAAGTAAAGCTTGAGAAAACTCAGAAATAATTTGCTCCTGTTTAGCGTATTGTTGAGCTAGGGCATAATTTTCTTGTCTTTGCTGTTCAAGTTGCCTAATTTCTTCTCGCAGAGCTTGTCGTTGTTCTTTAAGTATTGTGAAATCTTCTTGTAGATACTGGTTAATAGGGGCAAAAAACTCTTCTATTTGCTGTGGATGTTGTTTAATCTCAAGGTCAACAGTATTTTCTGGAATTGAAGATGGGTCAACAGATAGTAACTGTAGATTGGATCTGTTATCTACATCCTGAGTCAGATAATCCAGCATTTCCTGTAGCATTTCTTGGGTTTTTCTCAGTGTTTCTACGAGAATTTGAGGAGAACTTTGGCTACTAGATTCATTTAGCACCTCATCTATCTCCCTAATTATTGCTTGGATTCTTTTATTCTGCTTCTTCAAGAGTACCACCTCTTTTAATCACCTTCAGTAAGAATTATAGAACTTCTCAGAGTATAATCTAGTCAAATTTTTCTTTGAGTTTCCCTACTCTATCTACAAATTTGAGATAAATTTGACTATAATAGTAAATTCTTTCATTGTGTCTATAGTTAAAATGTTGATATTTAGGTGACAATAACACGGTATTATTCCAGTTATAGCCGAAATTATATTACTCATATACTTAATAAATAAGCCAAATACCAATTATTTAATGTAAATAGCTTTGCTTTACCATATATATTATTTATCGTCAAGTTTATTCAGAAAATGATAATATGATAGACTCTACGGCTGTATTTAGCTAAAAAATGGCCTTGATGGTTGGTTTGAGTTATAGATTTGCCCAGTATTGCTAATCATATTAAATGGATATATTGATAATTAAAGATAGTTTTCATTATCAATTAATGCAGTTTTAACCAGAGGTAATTATCCATGATTCATTATCCATTATCAATTAATGAATATATGGCTTTCAAATGCTTAAAAGTTAGCCAATTTTCTCCAAAAATATATTGATTTTCATTATTAACTTATAATTTACCTCTGGGCTAAATCTCCGGCCCTAATTAATGGAACAGATAACCTCATGGAAGATAGGCACAGTCGCGACCCCCAGTCAAATGTTAAACAATTAATGCTATCCACCCCATTTTTTGAGGGCTTACCAGAAGAGGCATTAGAAAAAGCAGTAATTCATGTAGTCAGCCGTCAACATCCACCTAATCAGGTAATCTTATTGGAAAACGATTGGGGGACTTCAGTATATTTTATTTTGGATGGGTGGGTAAAGATTCGCACCTATAATTTAGACGGTAAAGAAGTAACACTGAATATTTTGGGCAAAGGAGAATTATTCGGAGAGATGGCAGCTTTAGATGAAGTTCCTCGCTCTACTGATGTAATTACTTTAGCTCCTACTTTAATTGGTAATATGCCAGCTCAGGATTTTGCCCATCTCATTCATACCGAACCCATAGCAGGAATCAGATTAGCCCAATTGATGGCCAGGCGCTTACGACAAGTGAATCGACGACTCAGATTACGAGAAGCAGATGCTCAGGCAAGAGTAGCAGATATTTTGCTGTTTCTAGCAGAAGGTCAAGGTACACATTCCCAACAAGGAGTAGAAATTCCTAATTTGCCTCACAGAGAGCTAAGTAGTTTGAGTGGTTTGGCCAGAGAAACAGTAACTAGAGTCTTAAGTAAGTTAGAGAAAAAGTTATTAATTAAGCGCGATCGCGATACTTTATGTATTCCTGACCTCCACGCTTTAGAACGTACACTTGCTTAAAATAGGAGTCAGAATGAATGGCTTCAATGCCATTTATTAGGTTGGAAATTCTCTTTTTTGTCAAAAAGACATCTCCTGCAAAGTCTTTATAATCACACTTAGTTAATAGTAACATTCTTTTTTGAAATTCATATTACGCACTGGTTTAAGTCATAATAATCAGGGTAATCATTAATTAATAATGGATAATGAATAATGGATAATTACCTCTTTCACAGTTTCTCATAAACAATAGATAATAGATAATTAGAGCATATTTAAAGTTTAGATAGAGACAGGGAGAGAAAATTAGAGATTTGAAAAACTCTTTCATTATCAATTATCAATTATCAATTATCAATTATCAATTATCAATTATCAAT
>NZ_JBNHEQ010000037.1:5741-12100 GCF_050016015.1 Dapis hubbardiae BLCC-M172 | reverse complement strand
TTAGTATGGTGAGCTATTTAATACAAACCCGGTTTCTCTACTTTTTGACTAAATCTTTTTCCGTACCTTTTTCCTAAAAATATCTTCCCTATTAACTATTACCTAATCTTGTAAGAAGCTTATTCTTTTTCAGAGATTTCTATTGATAGCGGTTTTCATTTCAGTAGACCACAGTAGGGGAGAATAGCCATTCACCCCTACAGAGTTTTGGTTATGACAATGTGGTTTATCAAGGGTGAAAAGCGCTGTAGGTTGTCATTAATATTCTTAATTTAAAGTAGAAAAATAGTAGCTATAAAAGTATAAAGCTACGCATTAGGCAAATAAACTACCCGGAAACCCCTGTTATCATTGGAGAAGTCAGCATCCCCCCAAAGACGGGAAGCGCTCCGACAATTTCCAGGTTCATCATCCCAATACCCACCACGAATAACTCGTACCTTACTATCTCCTCCAGTTTCCCAAGCACTACCATCATTAGGCGCATCTTCATAATTCTCATGCCCAATATCCTGACACCACTCCCACACATTCCCGTGCATATCATATAAACCAAAAGCATTAGGAGGAAAACTGCCTACATCAGTTGTCTCCCCTCGAAATTTACCTTGAGGAGCATCGCCATAAGTATAGTCGCCATTATAGTTAACTAAGTCAGTAGTAATAGTGTCTCCAAAATAAAACGGTGTAGTTGTGCCAGCGCGACAGGCGTATTCCCATTGACTTTCACTTGGTAGTTTGTAAGTTTTCTTAGTTTTCTGGGATAACTTTTGACAAAACTTTTGAGCATTCTTCCAAGTGACAGTTTCTACAGGGCGTTTTCCTCCTTTAAAATTAGAGGGGTTTTCACCCATAATAGCTTGATATTGGTCTTGAGTAATAGGATATTTACTCATAGAAAAAGGTTGGATAGTAACTTCATGTTGAGGACTTTCAGCATTATCTTTTTCTACTTCGTTTTCTGGCGAACCCATCACAAAAGTACCCCCAGGAATAGACACCATTTCTAACATTATACCTTTACCCAAATCTTCAGTAAAAGATGTTACTTCATGAGAACTACGATTAACTTCTTCACCTTTATTGTTTACTATTATGACTTCAAATGGTTTTGGCGTACTTGGTTTAAGAACTAATTTAACTTGGAAACTTGCACCTGCTTTTTCTTTAGTAATATAGAGATTTCCTTCCCCCTCAAAATTAAAACCTACTTCTACCTCAGCTTGTTCAATTTTCATATCTTGATTAATTTCTTGCCAAGCTTCAGCAATAGGACGACTAATACTAACTAATATAGGTTTAACTTGGGCAAAAGTAGATTTAACTTTTTTAACTTCATTAGTAGAAATAGGTTTTGCTTCACCATCTGGAACTTCCGCTTCAACCAAAATCCCATCTTCTAGTTCAATTAGTTTGGTGGCCATATAAGTTTATTAGTAAATTTAACTGCTATTTCAATTTAAACATATTCTAGTAATTTACTCTATGAATTTTGCATAAATCAGAAAACAAGCATTTTAATATTTAGCAAAAGGTGAATCTAGCATTGATCAATATAAATATAGATGAAGCAGAATTTTTTTTTTAAGGAATATCTGATTTGGGAACAAAGAAGACAAATTCCTGTTTTCTATATAGTGTTTGTTAGATAAGTTAAGGCACACTGATAACTGATTATTGTTATCTGAAGGAAAAGGAATTGCTATGATATAAAAAAACGGTTAATTTGATTTGAAAGAATTACTCTCTAAGCTTTTGACAATATGTTTAACCTATTTTTGATGGTAATAATTTTTGAAATAGCTATACAATATAAAGTGTTGAAGTTGTAGTAAATTATGCCTGCTAAAGATGTCTTCCATGATGCTGTCAAAAATGCCTTAATCAAAGAAAATTAGATTATTACTAACGATCCTCTTTATTTAGAATTTGGTGGAGTCGATCTGTATGTTGATTTAGGTGCTGAAAAACTTGTTGGCGCTGAAAAAGATGGCAAAAAAATTGCTGTTGAAATTAAAAGTTTTATTCGACAGTCTCTAATTTCAGAATTTCATAATGCTTTGGGGCAATTTATTAACTACCGAACGGTATTAAGGAGAATTGAACCGGAAAGATGTCTATATTTAGCTGTTTCTGAGGATACTTATGAAAGTTTCTTTACCCTGGTATTTACTCAAGTAGCAGTTGAAGAAAATCAGATAAAATTAATTATTTATAATCCTGCAAATGAGGTAATTGTGCAATGGAAAAATTAACTAAATATAGGAATTATGTCAAAAATATTATTACTGAGTATAGTCAATACAAACCATCTTATGGAGACATAGAAGTACAAGTTGTTTTTGACGAAGAAAGAGATCATTATCAACTTCTCAATGTAGGTTGGCATGAGAATAGACGAGTACGAGGTTGTGTGTTGCAAATAGATATTAAAGATGAAAAAATCTGGATACAACATGATGGTACAGAAATCGGTATTGCTAATGAATTATTAGATTTAGGAGTGCCAAAATCAGATATTATTCTGGCTTTTCATGCACCTTATAAGCGGAAATATACAGGTTTTGCTGTGTCGTAAAATCAATAACTTTGGAGTTTTTTGGTATTTGTGGAATGACAGTTTGCGTCTCAATGTCATTGCGAGGGGGAATATTTCACAATAATTTTTCCCTAATAGCTAAAATACCCCCGAAGCAATCTTACAGTTCTAGAGATTGCTTCGAGGGGTTAAATATAAAAGTCAAAGCTAACTATTTTCACCTTCCCCTCGCAATGACAGTTTGCCTCTCAATTTCATTGCGTTAGCCTAGCTTTGCGGTAGCAAGGGGGAATATTTGACAATAATTTTTCCCTACTAGCCAAAATACCCCCGAAGCAATCTTAAAGTTTTAGAGATTGCTTCGGGGGGTTAAATAGAAAAGCCAAAGCTAACTATTTTCACTCCCCCTCGCAATGACAATAACACACACATTATCATTGCAAGTATGACAACCCCTAAATTTCAAAAAAGATCGATCCGCTTCGCGGAAAGGGAAGAGAAAAGAGGAAAAAAGAACAAAGGGGAAGAATGCTAGGGGCAGAAAGGAGGAGGCAACAAACCTGGCAAATAGACTACACGGAAACCCCAGTCGTAGTAGTAGTCGTCCGCATAGTCCCAGCAGCGGAAGGCACTCCGACAATCCCTGGGATTGTCGTACCAACTGCCACCACGAAGCACTCTTGTATGAGTATGTCCCCCAGCTTCCCAAGAACTGCCATCAGTAGGTGCATCTTCTAACTTACCCGAAACCCTTGATAAAAGGTCTTTAAATCGAAATTTACCACTAGGTTTATAGTTATCATGCCAAACATCCTGACACCATTCCCACACATTCCCGTGCATATCATATAAGCCAAAGGCATTGGGAGGAAAACTCCCCACATCTGTTGTTTCTTGTCGATCTTTTCCTTTCGGTGCATTAGCATAAGTATAGTTGCCATCATAGTTAACTAACTCAGACGTTATAGTTTCGCCAAAATAAAAAGGTGTGGTTGTTCCAGCGCGACAAGCATATTCCCACTGACTCTCACTTGGCAGTCTGTAGTTTTTCCGCGTTTTCTGAGATAGCTTTTGACAAAATTTTGTTGCATCGTACCATGACACATATTCTACAGGACGTTTTCCTCCTTTAAAGTAACAGGGATTTTTTTCCATAATGGCTTGATATTGATTTTGAGTAATGGGATATTTACTCATATAAAAAGGTTTCAGAGTAACTTGATGTTGAGGATTTTCATACTCATATCTTCCTTCTTCATTTTCCGGCGAACCCATTATAAAATTACCCCCAGGAATATAAAGCATTTCTAATATCACGCCATTACCCAAATCTTCAGTAAAAAATGGTGCTTTATCAGAAAGACGACTAATTTCTTCACCTTTGCTGTTGACTGTTATTACATCAAATGGTGGTGTAATTTGTTGAGCAGGTGAATTCTTAGGAACGTCTAATTTTTTGAGGGCTATAATTTCTTCAGCAGATAAATTATCAGGATTTTCTACAGGTTCTACTGGAGTTTCTACAGTCGATAAATCCTCAGAATTTTCTACAGTTTCTACAGTCGATAAATCCTCAGAAGTTTCTAATGATTCTCGTTCAATTTTTTCATAGATCTCAGTAGGCATTTCACGCCAAATCTTTTCCAAAGCTTCTATTGATATTGCTGTGCCAAAAGTTCCTTCCTTCGCTCCTTCCTTGTCAACTTTATGAGTAGTTACACCCAAAACAAAACCTGTTTCTAAATCAACAACAGGTGCCCCACTATAACCTTTTTGAAGTTCTCCTTTATCTATTTCTAGTTTACCAACAGCAACTTCTTCTTCCTTATTATCTATTGTTTGTAATGCTGTTTCTCCATCAACCATCATTATTCCTGTTATTATCTGGCGACGGCGTGCCTTATTTTCACCCATAAGAAAGTTACCAGGAATTTTAATTTCAAAACTTCTTTCTTGTTCCCCATATAAAATCATTAATGTTAAGGGCGGAAAAATATATTTGACTTTTAAAATTGCTAAATCAAAACCTTGAGGATCTCCTATTTCCAGAAGTTCTACAGGAATATCATTTACCCTTAGATTTTCTTCACCACCCACATCCTCAACAACATGAGCGCAAGTAAGCAGATAAGTATAATCTTCCTGCTGATAAAAAGCAAATCCAGTGCCAATAACATTTCCTTTTTTAGCACTGGTAATTAAAACAATTGATTCTTTTAATTTTCTCAGATTAATCATTCTCTGACTGTTTCGGTTTCAGCACTAATTTAACTTTTAAATTTGCACCTGCCTTTCCTTTAGTAATATATAGATTTCCTTCTCCCTCAAAATTAAAACCCACTTCCACCTCAGCTTGTTCAATTTCCATATCTTTATTAATTTCTTGCCAAGCTTCAGCAATAGGGCGACTAATACTAATTAATATAGGTTTAACTTTATCAAAACTAGATTGGACTTTTTTGGCAACATTAGTAGAAATTGGCTTTGCCTCATCATCTGCAACTTCTGCTTCAACCCAAATCCCATCTTCTAGTTCAATTAGTCTGGTGGCCATGTACGTTGATTATTGAATTTAACTGCTATTCTATTTAAGCATATATCAGTAATTCTTAGGTCATTTTCTTGTAATATAAATACAATTAGTAATCAGGATATATCCAATGAAAAAACTTATTAATAATCCCAACGATGTAGTTCGTGAAAGTCTCCAAGGTATGGCGATCGCTCACCCCGATCTCATAAAAGTCAACCTCGATCCCCATTTCATCTACCGCGCTGATGCACCAATAAAAAATAAAGTTGCCATAATTTCCGGTGGAGGTAGCGGCCACGAACCCATGCACGGGGGTTTTGTCGGGATGGGAATGTTAGATGCAGCTTGCCCTGGTGAAATCTTTACTTCTCCTACTCCTGACCAAATGTTGGAAGCAGCAAAAGTTGTCAATTCAGGTGCAGGTGTTCTGAATATTGTCAAAAATTATAGTGGGGATGTGATGAATTTTGAGATGGCAACCGAACTTGCTGTCTCAGAAAATATCCGAGTCTTGAATATATTAATAGATGATGATGTTGCCGTTAAGGACAGTCTTTTTACTCAAGGGCGACGGGGTGTCGGGACAACAGTGTTAGCAGAAAAAATTTGTGGTGCTGCTGCTGAAACTGGTTATGATCTGAAGCAAATAGCTCACCTTTGCCGAAAAGTAAATCTTAATGGGCGCAGTATGGGAATGGCATTGACATCATGCACCACACCTGCTAAAGGTAGTCCGACTTTTGAGTTAGGCAATAACGAAATTGAATTTGGTATTGGCATTCATGGGGAACCAGGGAGAGAACGAATGGCGATGAAGTCAGCAGATGAAATTGCAGAAATGTTAGCTATTAATATTATTGAAGATGTCGGTTATAGTCGGATGGTGCGGGAGTGGGATGAGGTGAAAGGAGAATGGCAGGAAGTGGAATTAATAGACTCACCATTTGAACCTGGCGATCGCCTTCTGGCTTTTGTGAATAGTATGGGTGGTACTCCTATTTCTGAGTTATATATTGTCTATCGGAAATTAGCAGAAATATGCGAACAAAAAGGATTAAAAATTGTGCGTAATTTGATTGGGCATTATATTACTTCCTTGGAAATGCAAGGTTGTTCTATTACTCTGTTAAAATTGGATGATGAGTTGATTAAATTCTGGGATGCGCCAGTGAAAACTGCGGCATTACGATGGGGTATTTGATATAAGTCAGAAGTTATAAGTCAGAAGTCATAAGTTAAATTTAGAGCTAATTTTTTTGCTCAAAAAAAGTTTTTGTTTGTAGTAGG
>NZ_JBNHEQ010000037.1:0-5641 GCF_050016015.1 Dapis hubbardiae BLCC-M172 | reverse complement strand
TTAGTCTTATCTACAGTTCGGGCTAAAGCCCTACTACGAGCTTTAGTTAAATATTGCTAATTTAGATATAATTTTTTCTGTGAAGTTAAATTTAGAGCTAATTTTTTTGCTCAAAAAAAGTTTTTGTTTGTAGTAGGACTTTAGTCTTATCTACAGTTCGGGCTAAAGCCCTACTACGAGCTTTAGTTAAATATTACTGATTTAGATATAATTTTTCTCTGATGTTTATGTAATATTGATATGTTAAGCAGTAATATCAAAAATATATAAAAAAATGATAGATTATTCAGAAAAAAAAGTAGGAATTGTACTTGTATCCCAAATATCAAAAATATATAAAAAAATGATAGATTATTCAGAAAAAAAAGTAGGAATTGTACTGGTATCCCACAGTGCCAAATTAGCCGAGGCAGTGGTAGAATTAGCAAAACAAATGACTCAAGAACCAGCACCAATAGCGATCGCTGCTGGAATAGATGACCCAGAAAATCCTTTTGGTACTGATGTCATCAAAGTACAAGAGGCAATAGAATCTGTTTATAGTGATGCTGGGGTCTTAGTATTAATGGATTTAGGCAGTGCGGTAATGAGTACAGAAATGGCTCTAGAATTTTTATCATCAAGCCAAATAAATCATATTAAAATCTGTACAGCACCTTTGGTAGAAGGAGCAATTTCTGCTATAGTTCAAGCTTCTTTGGGAGCTAATATTCAACAAGTTATGGCAGAAGCTAATGCAGCTTTAACAGCTAAGATATCTCAGATTAATGTTGATGAAATAGTACCAGATGAAAACCCAGAAAATATCAGCAATATAGAAAAAGACAATTCATCAAAGACAATTAAAACTACTATCAAAAATCAACTAGGAATTCATGCTCGCCCCGCAGCAAAATTAGTAGCCATAGCTAATCAATTTAAATCTGAAATTACTCTGCAAAATTTGACTAAAAATAGTCAACTAATAAATGCTAAAAGTATTAATCAAGTAATTACATTAGCAGTTAAACAAGGACATGAAATAGCAATAAGAGCAACTGGTAATGATGTAGATTTAGCCCTAACAAAAATCCAAGAATTAATCACAAATAATTTCGGGGAGACAGAAGTAATTGTCAAGACAAAAGCAAAAATATCAACAACGCCAGATGCAGATAATCAACTACTCGGAACACCAGCATCTTCAGGAATTGCAGTCGGAAAAGTAGTACATTATCAACCAACAATTCCAGAAGTTGAAGACTATCCTGTAGAAGATCCAGAGGTAGAATGGCAGTATCTCCAGTTAATTTTGGAAACTGCAAAAAAGGAAATTCAAGGAATAATTGATAGTCTATCTAACAAAAGTACAACTGATAATACTCAAGTTGATATTTTGCAAACACAATTACTATATATAGAAGACCCCACTTTGTTAGATGAAGTACATCAGCTCATTTTTAAACAAAATCACTGTGCAGCAGTAGCATGGAAAAAAGCTATTGAGGCAATGATTAATACCTATCAAGAATTAGAAGATTCCTACTTGCAGGCGCGAGCTATTGATCTTAAAGATGTTGGAGGGCGAGTGCTAGAAGTGCTGACGGGTGGGAGTAGCAGAACTCTAAAATTATCACAACCGGGAATTTTGGTGGCTGCAGACTTAACACCTTCCCTTGCTTTGCAACTGAAACCAAATTTGGTATTAGGTATCTGTACTAGCGCTGGTAGTGTTACTGCTCATAGTACATTAATTGTAAATACGTTAGGTATCCCGATGGTGGTAGGAGTAGGTACTCAGTTGTTATCACTGGCAACAGATTCTCAAATTGCTTTAGATGGGGCAACAGGAGAAGTTTGGATCGAACCGAGTCAGACACAGTTACAGGAGTTACAGGCAAAACAAAGTCAAACTTTGGATAAATCTCAAACACCCCAGGAGGCAATAACAAAAGATGGTAGAAAAATTTCGTTGATGGCAAATATTGTGGGAGTTGCTGATGCGGAATTTGCTTTAGAATGTGGTGCAGAAGGAGTGGGTTTATTGCGGAGTGAATTTCTTTATCTCGATCGCCAAACCCAACCAACAGAAGCAGAGGAATATGAGAGTTATCGGGCGATCGCTCAAATTATGGGAACTCGCCCTCTAACTATCCGTACTCTAGATATCGGAGGTGATAAACAAGTTCCCTATATCAAGCAGGAGTCAGAAGCTAATCCTTTTTTGGGATGTCGTGGTATTCGGCAAAGTTTAGATACTCCAGAAATTTTGCAGACTCAGTTACGAGCTATTTTGCGGGCGAGTCACGGACATAATATTAAGGTAATGTTCCCAATGGTGGCATCTGTGCAAGAGGTACGCGCAGCTAAAAAGATTTTGACAGAAGTTGAAAACTCAATTTCTGTTATAAATAAGATAAAAGTGGGAATTATGATAGAAGTGCCAGCAGCAGTCACAATGGCGAACCAGTTGGCAAAGGAAGTAGATTTTTTCAGTATTGGTACAAATGATTTGAGTCAATATGTTATGGCGGCTGACCGAACTAATTCTAAAGTTGCTAATCTTGCTAATGGTCTCGAACCTGCGGTATTGCGGATGATTCAACAAACTGTAATTGCTGCCCATGAAGCGGAAATTTTGGTGAGTGTTTGTGGTCAGTTGGGGTCGAACTCGGTAGCAGTGCCAATTTTGTTGGGGTTAGGAGTTGATGAGTTGAGTGTAGCTCCACCAGCAATATCTATTGTCAAGAGAGTAATTTCTGAATTGGATATGTCTGAGGTTAAGGCGATCGCTCATTCTGTGTTGCAGTTGGATGGAGCGAAGTCGGTGCAAGAGTATGTTGTTGATAAATTAGGTATCAGATAAAGTGGCGAACCCAGAAACCGGGTTAGTATTAAACGCCCTACCATAATGATTTATACCTCCCACAAACCCGGTTTCTTATAACACTCAACACAAGCGCTATAATTGTCATATTTATGTTGGGTTTATCCTGCGGATAAGTTCCGCTAACGTACCTCAACCCAACCTACTTTTTTTGCTAGAGGTGCTGATAACTGATAAGTGAAAAGATTATGATCAACAAAGAACAAATTATCCAATGGCTGGAAACAGTAGCAACAGTCTTAGAGCAAAACAAAGATTATCTGACAGAATTAGATGCTGCTATTGGTGATGCTGACCACGGTATTAATATGAATCGTGGCTTTCAGAAAGTCCTAACTCAACTTCCCACTGTTACAAATAAAGATATTGGCAGTATTTTCAAAACTGTGAGTATGACTTTAATCTCTACTATCGGTGGTGCTAGTGGACCTCTGTATGGCACTCTATTTTTACGAGCAAGTGCTGTAGTAGCAGGAAAGTCAGAATTAACTACAGAAGATATGACTAAAGTATTCACTGCTGCAGTTGAGGGAGTAGTGCAACGTGGCAAAGCTAACTTAGGAGACAAAACTATGTTAGATGCTTTGTCTCCAGCAGCAAATACTTTTACAGAAGCAGTAGCAAATGGTTCCAGTTTTCTCGATAGTTTGAAACAAGCGGTAAATGCTGCTGAGTCGGGAATGAAAAATACAATTCCAATGCTAGCTAAGAAAGGAAGAGCAAGTTATTTAGGCGATCGCAGCATTGGTCATCAAGACCCAGGGGCAACTTCTATCTACCTCATTCTCAAAGCTCTGTTAGAGGTTGTTTGATATAGAATCCGGTTGAATACAGCAGTTTTCATTTGAATAGACCACAGTAGGGACGTTTTGTTGCGCAACATGTTTGCAGAGCATTCCGGAACGGAAAACGCATTTTTGCCTGTGCAACGTCCCTACAGGGTTATCATTTTTTCAGTGTGGTTTATTGACCTGAAAATGGCTGTAGTCGTCCCTATCGACGATAGGAAGCAATCTCTTAAAACCATGAGATTGCTATCCGTTCCGGAATGCTCCGCAAACCTTCCACAGAGTGACCGTCGCAATGACGCAAGCTATAGTAATTATACCGATTCTATATTAGAAGTCATTGATCCCCCTAAATCCCCCTTAAAAAGGGGGACTTTGAAAGCTCCCCCCTTGAAAAGGGGGGCGGGGGGGGATCTAAAACAGTACCCTACAGATTAGAGAACTGCTATATTCCAATTAACTAACAACTATGAACAGATTTCGGAGTATTACAACTATTGTTATTGGAGCTATTAGCTGCATAATTATTGCTCCTAGTTTAGCTCAACTAACACCTATTATTTTTCCGCAAAATATAGTTATATTCCCTCGAAAAAATAGATCGATTGGAGCAATTGTACAACTAGAAGGTCTAAACTTACCCCGCCCAAAAGTAACAGGAAAAGCAACTATTCCCCTAGAATTTTTAGACGGTGGAAAAGCTTTTACCTTGAAAGTAACTCTAGGAGAAAAATCAGGTAATTTTTTATTAGATACAGGTGCTTCTACTTCCATCATTGCCACAGAAACAGTCAAAAAATTAGAATTAACAGGGGAACCTGTACCACCAGAACTTTTAACTTATGCAGTAGCAGGGGATGAATGCCCAGAAATGAAAGCTAATTTACATAGTTTGCCTGTGTTAAAAATTGATAATGTTAAAGTCAAAAATTTAACAGGTTTAGAATTTACTACTACTGTCATGCCAGAAGAATTATCAGGAGTTTTGGGAATGGATATTTTGAGTAATTTTGATGTAGAAATAAATCCTCAAACCCAAGAATTACGATTATTACCTCCGACTCCCATACCTGCTAAAAATATTAATGATGCTATCCCACTTAAATCTAAGTTAGGAGTAATGTTAGCTGAGGTAGAAATTAATGGCAATGGTCCGTTTATCTTTATGTTAGATACGGGGGCAGAAAGTATTTTTATTTCTCAGAAATTAGCTAGTCAGTTAAAAATTTCTGAGGCGGAAAGACAGGAAATTCAAGTCCAAGGTTTTTGTGGTATCGAAATGGCAGAATATGCTTCTTTAGCTAAAGTAAAAATGGGAAATTATGAGCTGACAAATTTAGAGACAGTAATTTTGTCTTCCCCAGTATTGAAGTTATTAGAAGTTGATGGAATTTTAGGACAAAACTTTTTGAATAATTATCAACAATATTGGCGCTTTAATCAAAAAAAACCAGAAAAATTTCCGGCAGAGGGGAGTTTATTATTAATATCAAATTTGGATAATTAGTTATTATAAGTCATTGCGACTGGAACGGAGTGGAAGGTTTGCGGAGCATTCCGGAACGGATAGCAATCTCAGGGGTGGCGCGAGATTGCTTCCTATCGTCGATAGGGACGACAGACAATAGACTTTGACTATCCGGCTCTAAGAGGCTACTTGTAAAATTTTGTTAAGTATAAGTGCTCATTTATTCTGGAAAGATATAATGATAGTGGGAATGTGTGGGAGTTTCCGGATTTAGAGGTATTAACTGTTAAATTTTCATTTTCTGAATCCGTTAATGAGTCTAAAGTATAACTTTTTTGAACCTTAAACCACTCTATTTCTGGTTTGGAGTGAGTTGAGCATAATTATTGAGTTGATTTAGCGAAAAGTCTAGTGGCAGAAAGGTGAGAATATTGGAAGTAGAACTTAAAGCACAGACGGTTGGTATTAACGGGACTTTAGTGAAAAAATAGTAAAAAAAAGGGTATAATATATATCTGA
>NZ_JBNHEQ010000036.1:0-15685 GCF_050016015.1 Dapis hubbardiae BLCC-M172 | reverse complement strand
CTTGATAACTGAAGTGTCACTCAAGTATAGCCTTAATGCATGGGAATTGGTATAAAACCTGGGGAAATATCTATCATATTTAAGGTTTTTTCTTCTCTTAAAGCTTTTTTCCTAGATAACTAAAGCTTTCTTTCTTCTCTCCTAGATAACTAAAGCCTTCTCTCCTAGACAACTAAAGCCTTCTTCCTTACCTTCCCTATACTACCGGACATGATATTAATTATGATTCCTGACAAATATGACTATTAAACTAAATAAGATTATTGTGATTGATATTGAAGCTACTTGTTGGGAGAAATATCCCCCACCAGAACAAGAAAGCGAAATAATTGAAATAGGGATTTGTATTGTTGATGTAGCTTTAGCTAAACCTGTGGAAAAAGAAAGTATTTTAGTCAGACCAGAACGTTCCCAAATTAGTGAATTTTGTACCCAACTTACAACTTTAACTCAAGCACAAGTTGACAAAGGAATTACTTTTGATGAAGCTTGTTTAAAACTACAGAAAAAATATGAATCTTTACAAATAGTTTGGGCAAGTTGGGGTGGGTATGATAAAAATATGTTTGAGAAACAATGTTTATCTAGGGGCGTAAAATACCCTTTTGGAATTAGACATATTAATGTGAAAAATTTGTTTGCTCTTGTTCATGCTTTACCCAAAGAAGTAGGGATGGCAAATGCTTTAAAATTATTAGATATTCCTTTGGAGGGAACTCATCATCGTGGCGGAGATGATGCTTGGAATATTGGCAAAATATTAGGAAAATTACTATTACAAAGCAGGATAATAAATAAAGAAGTATGAAATTTAGTGTTGATAATTAATAGGATAATTTGTCGGGTGCATCTCAATTTTGAATAAAGCCAAAAATTTATTTATCGCTTTTAGGGAACAGGGAATAGGGAATAGGGAATAGGAAAAAATCATTTTGGCAAATATGAGATGCACCCAATTTATCTGTAGGGGAAAGGTATTATGAAAAGATTCAGATAATCCCGATATCACTTGAGATAGCTTTTTTTGGAATACAAATATTTAGATGATTTTGCAGAGTGTTTGCCAAGCAAAAATTAAGGTGGCTAGAGTGCTTAATAATTGATATGTTTGGTGGGTTACGGCGGACAGTTAAAAGTTTAGTCAGTCATTACAGCATAAGTATTGCTGCCTCACCCTCCCCACCCTACGCCGAGATTGAATATTCCTTTTACAAACAGTCTCTTATACATACTATGAAACCCTAGTAAAATTAATGCAATTAAATAATGATTTCTAGATTTTTATGTCATTCTTTAAAGATTTGCCCAATTGAGCTTTTTTCTGTGTTAACGCTACGCGACATATAAAACGTTTGCGGAGCATTCCGATAGGAAAGTTGTGCGTAGCTAATGGCCATTCGCCCGTACAGAAGTTATTTTTGTAACAGAGATTAGAGCAATCTTCCCAAAATATTTCGCCTTAAAATGCGGGGTTTTAGACCCAATTATTTTGATAACTTTAAACTTTATTATTTTTGATTTTTCCTTCCTCCTTTATTAAAGCGGTTTCCACTCATGTTAACTACAAAAATTCTTCCTTTTTCGTTCTTCGTTCTTCCTTCTTACTTTAAACACAAATCTCTGTACTCTATATTAATGAAAACTGCTATAAAGGCACAAGCCAAGTAACAACAAGAGTAAAAAGATTTATAAATTCCCTTCTTCTTCCTTCTTGCCTCTTCCTTCTAATTTATTCCTTAAAAAAAATGACAGATATTCGTAAATTAATCAACCAATTAGCCACTCAAGAAGCCGAATTAACCAATATTCAATTTCTAGCACCTTGCGTTAAAAACGGGCGAGTAAAAACCAGAGTAGCAGGAATGATTTATACCTTTGAAAGTCAACCAAAAAAATTTGCAGGATGGGGAATATTTCAACCAATAAATGAAAAGATAGCTAAATTTATAGAAGAACCAAGTTTGCCTCAGCTAGAAGAATATTTTCAATTATTAAAACCTCTAAGATTCTTTCTTGCTTGTCAATTGAAAGGGCAAACATGGTTAGCATATCCAACTAATGAATCTGATAGTAAACAAAGATTTGGTTTTGCTAAACCTGTAGCAGTTCATCTAGTAACAGAAGGAGCAATGTTTGAGCAAATAATTGCTAGATTTGATGGTGCTTCTTGGTGGTTTGAAGATATAGACCGCCGTGCCGATCCATTAATAGCAGAAGAGTTACGAGAAGCATTAAAAAATATTATCCCACCCAAAGAAGTTAAGTTTAAAGGAATGACTCCAGAAATTAGAACAGTTTATGATTTAGTGGCGCGACAAAAGAAAGAATTTATGAAAAAAATGCAACATCAAAAAGATGAAAAAAGACTCAGAGAAGCATTAGCAATGGGTGGGGGAGAGCTACAAAATTTTCGCTATCGCTCCAATTATTGGCAAGTGGAATGGGTAACTGGAAATGGGGAAATTCATACTTCTGCTATTAATAAAAATGACTTAACTGTGGTAAGTGCAGGTATTTGTTTAAGTGGAGGCGATCGACATTTTGACTTACAATCTTTAGTTGGAGTTGTTGAGCAGAGATAAGGGAATTCATTAATTGATAATTGATAATGGATAATTGATAATTACCTCTGGTTAAAACCGTACGGGAATTGAATATCGGGAAATATCCTAGCACTTTTTTTTACCTATCCAAGGGGAGGCTTTCAACCATAATTATTGAATTATTAATAATTAATAATTCAATAATTTGGTAAGAAGGAAGAAGGAAGAAGTTTTAATATAAAATTCGGGTAATTAGTTATCATATCGCTCTAGGAGTCAGGAGTTAGGAGTTAGGAGTTAGGAGTTAGGAGTTAGGAGTCAGGAGTCAGGAGTCAGGAGAAAGAAAAGATTGGAACTAACAAAATTGTATAATTCGTATTGAAGAACATCTGTATTCATAGAAAGTAATAAGTGCAATTACTGTATAACCGGATTTTATATAAGAGAAGGAAAAACCTGAAATATGATAGATATTTTCTCAGCTTTTACATAAACGATACCAACGGACTTTCAATAATCTTCGATATTCCTTTTAACTTCTATAGCAATGAGCGCTGGTATATTTACAAATTGTAGTAGGGGCCAAGCAGCTCAAAGTCTTATACTATCGGCAATTTCTTCCCCCTGTTGCCTGTTGCCTGTTGCCTGTTCCCTGCGCACAGCGCTATACTTTCCATCTTTCAGTTTCCTCCTTCTAACTTCTACCTTCCAAAAATAAATTAAATTCATACTTCATTAATGGATAATTACCTCTGGTTAAAACTGTACGGGAATTGAATATAAGGAAATATTATTTTTTTCCCCTTTCAAGGGAAGGATTTTAACCAAGGTATTTAATTAATAATTAATAATTATTAATTATTAGATAACTTATAAATTCTGAATTCTAAATTCTAAATTCTGAACCATGTCTATATTTTTTCACGAACAACTTTACCGCAGCCAAGAAATAATGACAAAGCTAAAAAACTTGTCAATAACTATTTGTGGTGCTGGTGCTTTAGGAGCAAATATTACAGAAAATTTAGCTCGTTCTGGGTTTAGTAAATTACGAGTAATAGATTACGATCGCATAGAAGAACGTAACCTATCTACTCAACCTTATTATCGTTCTGATATTGGGGCATTGAAAGTTAAAATTCTGACTAATAGTCTTTATCGCGCTCTGGGAATAAAAATTGATGGTCAATCTCAAAAGTTAACAGAAGAAAATGCAGGTAAACTATTAGGAAAAAGTGAATTAGTTATAGATACTTTTGACAATAGTATTAGTAGAAGTGCAGTCAAAATTTATTGTGCTAATTCTAATATTTATTGTCTTCATGTAGGATTAGCTTCTGATTATTCAGAAATAATTTGGAATGAAAATTATCGAGTACCTTCCCCTGCAAATGATGATATTTGTGATTATCCTTTAGCGAGAAATTTGGTAATGTTAACTGTTGCTGTTGCTTGTGAAACTGTGATTAATTTTGCAGCGACTAAACAACAGCATAATTTTACTGTGACTTTGGGAGATTTTGCTGTTAAACCATTATTTATGTAGGATTAAAATTTAGCAAAAGATGTGATTTATTTTTACAGCACTTTTGAGGATAGTATTAATTATTAATAATTAATAATTAATTATTAATAATATCATGTCCGTTGGTATCGTTTGTGTAAAAGTTGGGGAAAGAGCTACGATTAGTAAGGTTTTTCTTTCTTCTTTCTTCCTTCTTCTTTCTTCCTTCTTCTTTCTTCCTTCTTCCTTCTTCCTTCTTCCTTCTTCCTTCTTCCTTCTTCCTTACCTTCCCTATACAAGACCGATGCTGCCGGACATGATATAATTGATAATTAATAATTAGGGTTTGCTGAAAAAGTCTTTTTTAAGGAGTAGGGGAGTAGGGGAGTAGTAGGGACGTTGCATGACAAAAATGCGAACGTCCCTACGGGAGTAATTTTTTTGTCCAACTCTTGCCGAAAATACTAACTTTTTGATTTTTCGGGAACCGTGCATTAAGAGCTGAAAACCTGGTACTTTTTACCGACCTAAAAAGCCTAAAACCTTTATCTGTAAATGCTTTTATATTTAATCAGCAAGCCCTAATTAATAATTAGAGAGAGTTTTCATTATCCATTGTTCATTATCCATTGTTCATTATCCATTATCCATTATCCATTATCAATTATCCATTATCAATTATCCATTATCAATTATCCATTATCCATTATTCATTATCCATTATTCATTATTCCCCTACTCAAGAAAATCTAATCTAACGGTTGTGGATAAGCAACTCCATAACCTTGACCATAGTTAATTCCAATAGCCTTAACTTTATCCAATATCCCACGATCGCTCACCAACTCAGCGATCGTCTCTAAACCCATCACATGACTAATATTGTTCATCCCCTCAACTATGGCATAATCTATGGGGTCATTCACAATATCCTTAACAAAACTGCCATCAATTTTTAAGTAATCTACAGGTAAATTTTTCAAGTAAGTAAAAGAAGAAACCCCACCACCAAAGTCATCTAGAGCAAAGCGACAACCCAAATGTTTAAGTTGTTTAATTAACAAAGCAGTTTGAGACAAATTAGCCATTGCCACTGTTTCTGTCAGCTCAAAGCAAACTGTTTGTGGAGAAATATTAAATCTGGCAAATTGCTCTTGCAAAAAAGTAATAAACTCCTTGTCATTAACAGTTTCGCCAGATATATTAATCCCATAAATAACCTCCCCTGAATTGTTAGGTGTTTGCCTCAGAAATATTTCATCATCCTTATTTGTAAAAGATGGTTGCAATTGACGTTTAACCTCTGATAAATATTTCAAAAAGTTTTTAATCACCCAACGGTCAATCATTGGGTTCAGATGATATCGTTCTGCTGCTGGAAGGAATGCCATAGGTGGAATGATCTTACCTGTTTCATCTTTCAAGCGTAGCAAGATTTCATAATAAAACTTACTCAAATAGGAGTCTGACAAAGGTGCAACAGCTTGGTAATACAAACAGAAAAGGTTTTCTTCACAAGCTTGATGAATTTTTGTCACCCAATGTAGAGTATTTTTTTGCTGTGGCACATCTTGATCGTCAGTTTGATAAACATGATAACAATTTCGACCTTGATTTTTAGCAATATAACAAGCAGCATCAGCAGCACTCAGCAGTACATTACTATCCTTCTCACCAGAGTTATTGAGACTTTCTTGGTTAATAGCCACCAAACCAACGCTCATACCAATATTAAAACTTTTCCCCTCCCAGGCAAACCGAAACTGCTGGAGGCGATCAATCAATTCTTGCACCAGTTCTTCAGCATTATTCATTGTACATTGTAATAATAGTAAGCCAAATTCATCGCCACCGAGACGAGCTACAATATCCGATTTGCGACATACAGAATTTAATAAAGTGCTGACTTGGCGCAACAATTCATCTCCTGCTTGATGACCACAAGTATCATTAACTATTTTGAATCGATCTAAATCTATATAAGCAAGAGTATGTTCTTGATTTTTTTCCTGCACAGTCACCAAACAATTATCTAAGTATTTCTCAAATTCCCGACGGTTTAACAACCCTGTTAAAGAATCATGTTGAGCTTGCCAAGATATTTGATTTGTCAACTTGCGTTTGTCGGTCACATCCCGAAACACTAACACCGCCCCCAATATTTGATTGTCTTCTGTTTTAATTGGAGCTGCTGAATCTTCTATGGCATATTCTTGACCATCACGGGCTACCAAAATAATATTATTAGCAAAACTAACTATTCGCTGTTCTCGGAAAACTATATCTACCGGGTTCTCCATCGGTGTACCCGTTACTTCATCAATAATTTGCAAAATCTCAGTTAGAGGTTTACCCCTAGCTGCTGCTAATTCCCATCCCGTCATTTTTTCAGTCATTGGATTTAGATAATCTACATGACCATTTTTGTCTGTAGTAATCACGCCATCGCCAATTGATTTTAATGTAGTTTGAACTTTTTCTTTTTCTTGAAATAGAGCCAACTCCATTTTTTTGCGTTCTGTAATATCTTCGGAAATGCCGACAGTACGATAAATTTCTCCACTTTCATTACGAACAGGAAAAGCACGAGTCCAAATCCAACGCATTTCACCATCAGGTCGTACAATTCTATATTCATCGTTGGTAAACTCACCCCGACTTTGTTTCTCAAAAGATGCCGCAAATAGATCCTTGTCTAGTGGATGAATACTATCACTAATTCTTCCTACCTGTTCATATAAATCTTTGACAGAGCGACCCCAAATATCTTCAAAACCAGGACTTATATACATTAACTCACTTTTGTCTAGGCTAGCGATCCAAAATATTTCTCGAATATTTTCTGCCATTTGCCGGAAATTTTCTTCGCTTGACTTAAGAGCATCCTCCGTTTCTCGTCTTTCGATCGCTGTAGCTAGTAGATTAGCAACTGCTTGTAGAAAATATACATCATCCTCACTCAACCACCACCTCCTCTTACTATATACTCCCACTATTCCAAAAGGTTTCTCCCGATCGAGAATAATTACACTAATTCCTGAAAGAACTTGATAGTCGTTTAGCAAAACATTGTCTCTAAATCTTTCTTCTTTACGCAGGTCTTCAACAATTATAGGTTGAGATGAACGTAAGGTATAACTTGCTTGAGAATCACTATTAACATCTAGGACCAAATTACCTACAACTCCTTCTCGCCAACCAAAACCTGCTCTTAACAAGAAAGCATTTTCATCATTGCGCAATTCCAGAATGTCAGAATATTCTACATCTAATGTTTGGGCAACTATTGTTACTATTTCATCCATCAGCACAGAAATATCTATACCCGCCAAAGCTTTTTGACTAAGTTCTGCTATAACTCGCTGGAGACGAACCTGATTTTTTAGAGCTTGATTAGCTAACTTTAATTGCTCAGTTTGCTCTAGAACTCTTTGTTCTAGTTGAGTATTAAAAGTAGAAAGTTTTTGTTCAACGTATTTGCGGTCAGTAATATCACGACCTTCAGGAATTAATAATACCACATCTCCCAGTTCATCAAAAACTGGTTTGAGGGAAAAATCTATTGTCATAACTTCGTGGTCTTTACCAACTACCATCATTTCATAACGAACAAATTCACCTTGAGCTGCTTTAGCGATCGCTTCTCTAATTTGTGCTTGGGCTACTTTATATTTAGTTTCTATATCTTGAGAGTTTTCGTCATCATCTACAGCTAACCACAACTGCGCTTCCCAAAAATATTTACCGATAATATCTTGATGTTTGGCATCAGCAAAATCTAAAAATGTCTGATTAGCTTCCAAGATAGTACCATCAGGTTTAAGGAGTCCAATAAATTGAAATGTTTGGTTAAAAATAGCTCGAAAGCGTCTTTCGCTCTCTCTGATAGCAGTGATATCTCGCCCCACTCCTTGGTATTCTACTAAGTTATCGTATTCATCAAATATTGCTCGATTCGTCCACTCTTGCCACTTGCGCTCTCCACTCTCCATTTCTACCATTTGTTCATAGGTGGCTACAGGTTGTTCTGGTGTCAGGATATCTAATTGTTGTTGGAGTTTTGCCACCTGTACAGATGTAAGAAACTGATAAAAACTTATTCCTATCAACTCTTCTGGTGTTTTATCAAAGTAGCGACAACAAGCATCGTTGACAAAAGTCAATATTCCGCCTTGATAAAAACGACAAATCAATTCTGTTTGGTCTTCGACTATAGCTCGATAGCGAGTTTCACTTTTTCGTAGTGCTATTTGAGTCTTTTGGCACTGTTGAATTTCTGATTCTAAACTTTCGTTAGTCGCTTTTAATTTTGCTGGATTAGGTAATGTTAGTGCCAGCGGAATTAGGGAAAAAAATCTTATTGATATATATAGAGAAAGTATAGCTGTAATTCCTTTAATACCAACTGATATCCAATAAGCAGGATGCCACAAAGTCCAAACTTCCATTAAGTGGGTTGTACCACAAAAACTGATGAAAGCCCCAAGAATCGATATATTCTGTCGTTGATACAGGGAGTAAACTAAGATAATAGCTATAGAGTAGTAAGCTATTGCTATTAATGCGTCTGAACTAGCATTTAGCCAGATTAACCCTGAGTTCCAAAGATAGCATTGGCCCTTTGGTATAAATTGCCCAGGGGAAAATATATTTGCTATTAGTTGCCACATTGTTATTACTGTTTTTCTAACTTTTATATTTTGATTAGGGATTTTGCGATAATTTACTACTTCAGCTCAGGTATCAAAAGGTTTCTCAACTGCTAGTAGAATATGGCAAAGTTGATTGGTTTGATAGAAAATGCAAAAAAGGTAATTATTTATGAATCTATGATTCCTGTTTGCAGCCCAAAAGTTTAGACATCGTAACAA
Source organism: Dapis hubbardiae BLCC-M172 (assembly GCF_050016015.1). NCBI lineage: Bacteria > Bacillati > Cyanobacteriota > Cyanophyceae > Oscillatoriales > Microcoleaceae > Dapis > Dapis hubbardiae. Next base: position 6,767 of record NZ_JBNHEQ010000036.1, on the reverse strand, counting down.
TTGTAATAATTTAACCTTTTTTGTATACTTCTCTTTTCTAGCTACCAGTTAAGTATTCCTAGTTAGGGTTTTCCGTGACTGTTATAAAATTTTATAAAATTGGTATTATAATGATAATATAAATTTCCTAGATTTGATGATTCTGAATTAAGGAAAAACATTTTTTTTGACCGACAACATCAAAAATTATCATCTACTGGATACTTTTTTGATCAATTTGGTCTGCTTGAGAAATTTCTCTATTATTTATTTTTCTGACATACATTACTAATTTATAACCATTTACTCAATATTTGGTACAAATAGAACATCAATCAGAATAAACTTGTCATAATTTGTAGTAATTATATATTTGTTTATGCCAGTTTTTTCTTTCTATGTTCCTAAAAAATATAATTTTGTAGCATTCTTTGGGTTGATTGTATTCAAATTCGATCGACATAAATTTTATTTGAACTTATACAGTGATTAATCAATCGTAAGCATTCAGCTATTACCTGTCAGCCTGAGTACAATAATATTCTAAGCTTAGGGAAGAGGTTTAAATGAATATAGACTTTAAAGTCGGCTTTTATAGTAAAATTGAATTTTGACTAAATTAATCAAGCTTTTATCTACAACTAAAGTAAATAGCTAATAGCTGATTGCTGATAGCTGACTGCTGAATGCTTACAATCAATCCATAAATATCATAAAAATTTGTGATATATTTTTAATTATAAAAAAACATTTTTTTGAGTGAGAATAGACTACTATAGCAATCCTCCGCATATTCGTGGCAAAAATCTTACTGCTTTTTAGGCAACAGGCACTATTGCTACAGGCAACAGGTAGGAGTTTCAAGTTTTTTATCTACTTTTTGATTTGTCGCGACCTATTTAGGATTGCTATAGAAGTAAGTCCTGAAATGCTTTATATCTTTATGTTAGTAACTATTGCTGAAATGTCGATACATTCAGAAAACAGATTAAGATAATCTATTACTGCTAAAGAGGAAATCAACATGGAAATTAAAGCAACCAATACACCTCAGTTAGGATGGACCGGAGATGCCCTAGCTATTGGTTTATTTGAAGATGCCATAGAATTAACCGGGGATATGGCCAAATTGAATGATATGCTAGCTGGTACTTTATCTGAATTAATTGAAGAAACAGAATTTAAGGGTAAAGCCAACAGTAGTGCTTCAACTCGTGTCGGTAGTAATAGCCCCATACGGAAAATTATTATTGTGGGCCTAGGTAAATCAGAGGAGTTAAAATTAGATACTCTGCGCCAAGCAGCAGCAACCTCTGGACGTTTGGCAAAAAAGGAGAGATGTAAAACTCTAGGAATTAGTCTGCCAATGTGTCAGGATGCTGATTCTACAGCTACAGCTATGACTGAAGGTATTGAGTTAGCTCTCCATAAAGATAATCGCTTTAAATCTGAACTGGAAAATCAAGGGCCAGATGTAGAAACAGTAGATTTAATTGGTTTAGCTGGTTCCGATGAAGCGATCGCCCGCGCCCGACAAATTTGTTCAGGAGTCATCCTTGCTAGGGAACTTGTAGCAGCTCCCGCTAATTCCTGCACCCCAATAACTATGGCTGAAACTGCTGAAGCTTTAGCTAAAGAGTTTGGTCTAGCTCTAGAAATTCTAGAAAAAGAAGACTGTGAAAAATTAGGAATGGGAGCTTTTCTGGGAGTTGCTAAAGCTTCTGACTTGCCACCAAAATTTATTCATATCACTTATAAACCAGAAGGTACTCCTCGTCGCAAGTTAGCAATAGTAGGAAAAGGTTTAACTTTTGACTCCGGTGGTTTAAACCTAAAAGTTTCTGGTAGTGGCATTGAAATGATGAAATTTGATATGGGTGGAGCAGGTACAACTTTTGGTGCTGTTAAGGCGATCGGTCAGTTAAAACCGGATGTGGAAGTTCATTTTATCAGCGCTGTTACGGAAAATATGATTAGTGGTCACGCCATGCACCCTGGTGATTTTCTGACTGCTTCCAATGGTAAAACTATTGAAGTTAACAACACAGATGCAGAAGGGCGTTTGACTTTAGCAGATGCCTTAGTCTTTGCTGAAAAGTTGGAAGTAGATGCAATTATAGATTTAGCAACTCTTACTGGTGCTTGTGTTGTGGCATTAGGTAATGATATTGCTGGTTTGTGGAGTCCTAATGATGACTTAGCAGCAGAATTAAAAGCAGCAGCAGAAAAAGCTGGAGAGAAAATCTGGCAGATGCCTTTGGAAGAGAAATATTTCGAGGGTTTGAAAGCCATGCACGCTGATATGAAAAATACTGGTCCGCGCCCTGGTGGTGCTATTACCGCAGCTTTATTTTTGAAGCAGTTTGTTAAAGATACACCTTGGGCACATATAGATATTGCGGGTCCAGTTTGGATAGATGCAGAAAGTGGTTACAATAATCCTGGTGCAACTGGTTATGGTGTTCGGACTCTAGTTAATTGGGTTTTAAGTTAGAGAGTCCTTGTAGAACCTACTTGAGAGCTATTAAAAGTAGAGGTGGGAGTTTGGGAAGTGTGGGAAGTGTGGGGAGATGCGGAGATGCGGAGATGAGGGCATTTTTCTACTTTTTTCCCCTATTTTATTTCTCAATTCCTGACTCCTGACTCTTGACTCCTGTCTCCTTTGGTAAAAACTCTCACCTTTGCGGAGATACGGTTAGGCTTCTATAAATAGAAGAGGGAGTGTGAGGAGTATTTTTCAACATGGGTGTCTATTTTTTTCCCTATATTTCATAACTCCCTACTCCCTACTCTCTCTTTTCCGGAGATGTCTATTGCTGATGTAGAATTGAACTAAGTAGGTACTTGTTCTGAGGAAAATTGTCAATCAAGTTTAGGTTCCCCCTACTCCGTAGAGACGTTCCATGGAACGTCCCTACCTAAATTTTTTATTGTGGTTATTCAAACAGACATAATAGACATCTCCAAAAACAAAAAATAAAATCAATTATTATCGATAAATGATCGATGATTTTTCTCTGTTCCCTCTTTTATGGAGATATCTATTAGACATCTCCATAAAATAAACTTGCTCTTTGTTTAACATAAATAAGAGAAGTATAATTCACTGAAACAAATCATTTTTCGTACCTTTGACGTAAAAATTTTTCCCTATTTCCTATTCCATATTCCCTATTATGCACAAAAAGTCTATAATCTTTTTCACGCCTATGTCTAATATTAATCAACTAAATAAACGCTCTAGGTAGGGGCTTGGTAAGTAAGCCCCTACAATATCACACTTCCCTGATACCTTAATGAAAAAATACTATGTTAAGACGTAATTTTCTTTGGTATTTACTCCTCTTTGCTTCTAGTTGTACAGCAGCCACAAATAATCAGCCTAGCAATAATAATTCTCTTGTTAAGGAGAAAGATAAACTATTATTTGCAGTGAGCGATGTTTTAAGTCTTGAGGAATTAAAGAGTGATTATGAACCATTTAGAATTGCTTTGGAGGAGGTTTTAGACACAAAAACAGACTGCTACAAGCTATCCTCTCTGTGCCAGGTTTTGCTTCTAAATTCAAAGATGCTACCCTAGCTCCTGCTAAAGATAGTGACTATGACATGATTCGTGAAGTTTATAAAGCGATGGGAGAAGATGATTTTCTTAAGTAATGCAGATAACAAACTACTGATGAGGTAAGCAGTATGAGAACTGGGAAACTTTTCTGTTTGCTTAGGGGGTGGAGTAAAGGTTTAACTATTGCCAAAAAAATTGGCTATGGTTATTCTCTAGCAGTTGCTATTGCTGTGTTGGGTACAATGCTCGGACTAACTGTAGGAGATTATTACCAAAGACAAGCCCAAGAGGAACTAACATTTAGACAAAATGAGTTGAGTCTATTAAAGGAATTAGAAAGTGCTATTTGGCAGGTGCAATTCCATCCTCAACAACTAGCTGCTGTCGTTGGTATTCCTATAGAAGCCCTGAAAGGATCTATAAAATTAGCTGGAGAGATGGGGGAATGGGGAGATGGGGAGATGATGAAGCAAGGGGCTATTTTTATACTTTTTTCCCTATTCTATTTCACCGAAATTCTGATTCCTAACTCCTAACTCCTGTCTCCTGTCTCCTGTCTCCTAATCCTCACTTTTGCTCATATTCCAAATGGGTTCTATATGGTTTAAGTATGAAACAACTAAATTTTTGGGGAAGAGTAAGCAATTAAAAAAAGTAATGGTTGCTCTCAACGATCTGATTGAAAATCAATCAAATCAATTAGTCATGAAGCCAGAAGTTTTTCAGGAAGTATTGCAAAGTTATCGTCAGACATGGGATTTGTTTGTATGCTCAATTAAGGCTTTGTTGCATGAAAGTATATAGCTGTCGCACAAGCAAGTGCATATGTACAATAATAACGTGCGGAAACTACTCTAACTATTGGACAATAGATGAATAGAACATCAATTTTGAGATCGGAAAAGGCTGAAACTTTTGCAAATTAAAGCTTTGAGCTTTAATTTACCAGCCATAACTATTGGACAATAGATGAATAGAACATCAACAATTGCCAAAGAGAGCGATATAGCTGCAGAATTGATACAGAATGAGTTGAATCTGTTAAAGGAATTAGAAAGTGCTATTTGGCAGGTACAATTCCATCCCCAACAACTAGCTGCTGTAGTTGGCAGTCCTGTATGGTTTAAGTATGAAACAACTAAATTTTTGGGGAAGAGTAAGCAATTAAAAGAAGTAATGGTTGCTCTAAACGATCTGATTGAAAATCAATCAAATCAATTGGTAGTTAACCAGGAGGTTTTTCAAGAAGTATTGCAAAGTTATCGTCAGACATGGGATTTGTATGCTCAATTAATGGAAAGAATTTGGCAGGAAATAGATCCGGTTAATTTGCCACAAAAAGATATCCCAACTGCCAAGCAACGGGTATTAGCTGTCAACACAGGAAAAGAGGCTATTGAAATTCGCATTCAGTTTGAGAAACTTTCAGAAAGTTTAAACCAGTTAATAGATAGAGCGAGAAAAGAGCAAACCATAGCTAATAACAAACTGCTGCGTTCGGAAGTCTTGCGGTTAAAAATTATTATTGGCAGCATGGTGCTATCGGTGGCGTTCGCTACTGGTTTAGCTTTTTATACCAGTGGAGCGATCGCCCGTCCGATCAAAACTTTAACTGAAACTGCGCAACAAGTAACAGCAGAATCTAATTTTGACCTACAAGCTACAGTCAGCACTACTGATGAAGTGGGGTTATTAGCTACTTCTCTCAATCAGCTAATACAATGGGTAGGAGAGTACACCCAAGAATTAAAGTTAGCGAGTCAAAGAGTAGAAAAACGCACAACAGAACTCACACAAGCTTTGGAAGACCTGCAACAAACCCAAGCACAACTGATTCAAACCGAAAAAATGTCTAGTCTCGGACAGATGGTGGCGGGAATTGCCCATGAGATTAATAACCCAGTTAGTTTTCTTCATGGTAATATCAGCCATATTCAGGAATATACAGAAAATATCTTTGATTTACTCAATCTTTATCAACAGTTGTATCCTGATTCACATCCGCAAATAGAAGATTTAATGGATGAGATTGATATTGATTATATCATATCAGATTTACCCCAGATAATTTCTTCTATGCAGATGGGAACTGACAGGATTAAGAATATTGTAGTGTCGCTAAGGAATTTTTCTCGGCTGGATGAAAGTCAGGTCAAATCTGTAGACCTGCATGAAGGAATTGATAACACACTGTTAATTCTCAGTCATAAGCTCATACAGGGAGTTGAAATTCTCAAAAATTATGGAGATTTACCTTTGGTGGAATGTTATCCGGCTCAATTAAATCAGGTGTTTATGAATATTATCGCTAATGCTATTGATGCGATGCTAGAATCGGATATTCAACCGAAACAGATTGTTATTCAAACGGAAAAGGTAGCTGAAGATCGAGTATTTGTGAAAATTCGAGATAATGGTCCAGGAATACCAACAGAAGTCAAAGATAAAATTTTTGACCCCTTTTTTACAACGAAACCAGTCGGAAAGGGGACTGGTTTGGGTCTGTCAATTTCTTATCAGATTATTGAAAAGCATCAGGGAAAAATAGAAGTAATTTCACAACCTGGAAAGGGGACAGAATTCGCGATCGCTCTTCCTGTATATTCTGGCATTTCTAGGAGCATTAACTTAATCAAAGAATAACGATATAATACGTTACACTCGCATATTATTAGACAGAATGTGTTCACACATACATGAAATCCATTAGAACCAAACTTAATTTGTATCAGTTTTATAGAACAGTATCTATAGCGCTAGGGAATAGGTAATATGATGTCCGGTTGAATAGTTAGAAATAAGGAGGGAGGAGTCAGTCCTGAAAAGTCAGGAGAAAGTATAAAAAGGAGAAAGTTTTTGCTCGCTAATTATCCGGACATGATATAATTTTTCTTCTATTGCTTATAGCGATTTTCAGAAAGATGGAACACACTCCTAAGAACAAAAAGCCTTGTAGGGACTAACCATGGTTAGTCCCTACCGTAGGTCTACCGTGCAGGAAAACCGCTGTAGAATCTGGATAATTGCTATAGCCAAGTCATTGCGAGTGGAAGGGAGTGGAAGGAGGCAATCTTATGAAACCTCTGAGATTGCTTCCTATCGTGGCAATGACGACTTTTCAAGCAGTTATATAAAATGCGGTTATACAGTAATCGCAAAATTACTTTCTCTTACCGAATAATTAATTATTAATTATTAATTAAATAATTGTGGTTTAAAGCCTC
>NZ_JBNHEQ010000035.1:47377-52624 GCF_050016015.1 Dapis hubbardiae BLCC-M172 | reverse complement strand
TATCAATTATCAATTATCAATTATCAATTATCAATTATCAATTATCAATTATCCAAAGCTTTGCTCGTCTAATCCTAAAAACTCCTAAAAGTCAAATAATTTGTCAATACTATTCCTTTGAAACTCCGAGATGAAAAGGTTTTCTTTTTTCTCTTAAGTTTTTGCGTGCCTACATACTAAATTATGTCTATCTAAGAACTGCTTAAAAAATTCAAATTTTCTCAGTTTGCTAAATAAAATTATTCATCTAGAGAAAGACACAAAAAAATTAAATTCAGGTACAAATCACATTCTTTCCAAAACAGAAATTCCCAATAAAGACAAACCTAATTTTAAAGTTCTTGCCGTTACATCACATAACAATAAGCGAGAAGTACGCAAAGGTTCTTCCGACTTTAAAACCGGACAATTTTCAAAGAACTTATTAAACTTTTCACTCAACTCATATAAATATTCACAAAGACGATTAGGCAACAATTCAACAGACACAATATTCAATACTTCATTCAACTGTAATAGATGTTTTCCTAAAACCAACTCTTGCTCATCCTGCAAAATAATTTTGCCATCCTTTCTCAACATTTCAAAATTAATTTCTCCCTTCCGAGCAATTCCTTGAACCCGCACATAAGCGTATAACAAATAAGGAGCAGTATTACCCTGCAAAGCCAACATTTTATCGAAACTAAAAACATAATTACTATTTCGATTTTGACTCAAATCTGCATATTTAACTGCACTTAAACCAACAACCTGAGCAGCATTTTCAATAAACTCTTCACTCTCAGAACGATTTTCCTCTTTTAACCTTTTTTCCAAATCATTTCGCGCCCTATTTATAGCCTCATCTAATAAATCTCTTAACCTCACAGTTTCTCCAGAACGAGTCTTTAATTTTTTCCCATCTTCTCCCAAAACTAAACCAAAAGGAACATGAACAACCTCTACATTTTCTGGTATCCAACCAGCCTTTTTTGCCACCTGCCAAACTTGAGAAAAATGATTAGCTTGACCAGAATCAGTAACATAAATTAATCGGTTTGCTTCCTCTTTTTCAATCCGATGAACTAAGGCAGCTAAATCAGTTGTCGCATAATTATAACCACCATCCGACTTCTGTACAATTAAAGGTAAAGGCTCACCTTCCTTATTAGTAAATCCCTCCAAAAATACACATTGAGCGCCATCATTTTCCTCTAATAAACCTAACTTATTTAACCCCTCCACAATCCCAGACAACATAGAATTATAAAAAGACTCTCCCCGCTCATTTAACTTAATATCAAGTAAGTCATAAATAACTTGAAATTCCCGTCGAGATTGATTACATAAAAGTTGCCAAGCATAATTACTATCCTCAGCACCTGCTTGTAAACTTACTACTTCTTTTCTAGACTTTTCCTTAAAATATTCATTCTCATCAAACCGTTTTTTTGACTGCTTATAAAAAGCAACTAAATCTCCTATATCTAAAACATCAGCAGTTGTTAAAGCATCCGGAAAAGCTTCCCGTAAATAAGTAATTAACATTCCAAACTGAGTGCCCCAGTCTCCCACATGATTTAGTCTTAGTACATCATGTCCCTGAAATTCTAATACCCTTGCCAAAGAATCTCCGATAATTGTTGACCTTAAATGTCCAACGTGCATTTCTTTAGCAATATTAGGACTAGAAAAATCTATCACAACTCGCTGGGGATTTTTAGCCGGGGAAATATTCAGCCTTTTATCTTTAATTATTGCCTCTAGGCAGGTTTCGATATATTCTGGTTTAAGACTAAGATTGATAAAGCCAGGTCCAGCAATTTCTGGTGGGAGACAAAAGTCGGTAATGTCAAGATTGTCGATAATTTGAGTAGCGATCGCCCTTGGTTTATCCTTTAATTTCTTGGCTAAAGACATCGCTACATTACATTGATAATCTCCAAATTTGGGATTACTTGCAGGAACGACTATTGGATCTGTGCCTGCTAAATTTTGACCAAAGGCAGCAACTAAAGCTTTGTCAAATTTACTTTTGAGTTTTTCAAGAGTAGGTTCCATTGTTATGTTTAATATTTTCAACTTTTACAGATAATAGCCTTTTGTCATGAGAAAAAACATTAATATCTGATACACTCCCATTTGAATCTTGAGCAATTAAACTTATAATTTTTGATAATTCTTGGTGGTTAGTGTGGCCATTTCAGTTATCAGTTATCAGTTATCAGTTATCAGTTATCAGTATCTCTAACTGCACTATTTAGCTTGAAATACCGAAGTTGATTTTTTTCATCCCCTATCTAAGGGGAGACTATTGATCTAATTTTTTGGTCATTGTAAGATAGATATATTTTTTTGTAGCTTACGTCAAAAAAATATAGGACATGAAACAAAAATCACGGTTGTAAATTGCTGAGATTTTTCTCCTGTTTACTGCTCCTTGATTCTGTAGGAACTAAAACTTAATTACCACAATCTTTGTTTCTATCTATGATGTTTCTTAGGATAGTTAAGTAAAGTTGTCTTTCTTATTTCCTGTTCCTAGTAATCCCTGTTTCCTAAAATCTAGATTTTTCTACCTGACTCACACCTGAGAATTACTATAGTCACTTTCAAGCTATCTGAATTACAAAAAGCTGGAAATTGTAGCTTACATCAAAAAAATATAGAACATGAAACAAAAGTTACGGTTGTAAATTGCTGAGATTTTTCTCCTGTTTACTGCTCCTTGATTCTGTAGGAACTAAAACTTAATTACCACAATCTCTGTTTATATCTATGATGTTTCTTAGGATAGTTAGGTAAAGTTGTCTTTCTTATTTCCTGTTCCTAGTAATCACTGTTTCCTAAAATCTAGAATTTTGTATCTCACTAAAACCTGAGAATTACTATAGTCAGTTTCAAGCTATCTGAATTACAACAAAAATTGAAATAGAAAAATTGAAAATAGTCTTATGTGTGATTTAGGACACTTAGATTAGTAATTATTATCTTATAGTTTTGTGATTTAGATAATGAAGATCGGATAATCATAGATATATAATTTTAAGAAATGTTAAGATAAATTAACATATCTGAGAAAAAAATACTACTTGAGGAAATTTATTATGTTATCTAGACGGACTTTCGACGATCATTCCCTTAGCGAATCTTTCTATCAAGCACTAATTAATCGCTTTTATGAAGCTTTGAGTTTTTCCACTCAATCCTTATTAAATGAATGTAGTTTTGGCTTTGCCCCAGATTCACTTGGAGTCAAAACTTTTTTCATTATTACTCCTTCTATATCAGATGCAGATAAATTAGGTCAAGATATTGAAAGTCTCAAAAATCGAGTAATTTCACTAATGCCAGGAGTAGGAAAACTTGCTATTTGTGTAAATCCACTGAAAGAGGAAAAGGAGTTAGAAACATCTAGAGATTGTGTTGATGAAAACCAAGAATTTCTACCACGGTATATGATGTGTAAAATTTTTCCTATAGATTTATCGAATCAAAATCTAGATTAATTTTTCCACCTAGTATTAGATACTTTTGATATCTAAAACTTTTCAAATAATTTTTTTAGTTCAACCTCCGAAATAACTTTACCAGAAGGATTTTTAATTTCAACTTTGTCGTCGAAATAATTCCTACCTTTATTGTAGTCAATTGGTAACAAAATATATCTTCCTTGATAGAGAGTTTTATCGGAGGTAATTGTAAATTCTAAATCCTGATTATAAGTATTCTTTGTATACTGTATACTGTAAATGTAATCTGGTGATAAATGCTTGTTCGTGGTTCATCCCCAATTCATTCAACTCTTGAAAATCTAACTGTATTGTATTACAAGAGTCACAAAAACCTGTATCCCAAGCATATTCTATAACTACAATTTCTTTGTTTGTAGCTTGAATAGTTGAAGTGAACAATTATCGATAAAATTCGCCAAATTTTGCCTCTACAGTTTGTGGTACATCAAAGTTACTAGGAATCATTACATTTTCATAATTACTAACTTCAGCACGACCAGTTTCACTCAAAAAATAAACAATGATATTCTGAGTATCCTCTGAGTTAATTTTTCCCAATTGAAAAGGTAACATAATCTGAGGATAATTCTTGACAGTAAACTGAAGAGGTCTTAAATTTTGAAAACCAAGTTTTTCTTGTGCTTCTAAGTTAACTCTGACCACAAAAAAGAAAAGTTTCTTATCAATATAAGGCTGCATATATTTAGCAGCACCTCTAGGAATTTTATACTGATTTTCTCTTAACCAACTTTCTAAAGAATTAGACTCTGTTGCACTTAAAATAACAATATCATATTCTCCCACAGTAAAGCTTTCTATAACTCTGACATTTTCACGAGGAAATCCACTTCTAGCTCCCCCATCTCTAAGACCTGAATTATTATTGAAAGAATCATATTCAACTAACCTAGGAGCAGTAAAATCATCTAAGCGTTGAAAAAGTTTTGGTGAAATAACCCTTACATCTTGGTTTTTTAGTACAACTGGTACTGGTAAAATTAGAGCAAACTCTTCAGGTTCCCCCTTATAATCAAAAGCTAAACTGTAAGTTGTTTGATTCTCTTGATGAGCGATCGCTACTTGTGAGCGGTTATTAAACATTTCAGCATCAACTTTTGCCACAAAAAAGCCACAAAAACTTCTAACTTTTTTGACATCTATAGACATAGAAACTAATATTAAGCTTCCTATCACAGATAATTTGATAAATTTTTTCAGTCTGAGTTTTAAGAACATATTCAGTTATTTCAGTTATCAGTTATCAGTTATCAGTTTATCCTACTTTACTAGGAAGCTTGAGATACTGAATTTCTTTCTTTATCTCTCCTTGAAAATAGATAATTTAATAATTTTTTTTAGCCTGAGCATGAAAAACATATTAGTCATTTCAGTGAGCTGTACCTTCTACTTCAGTTCCCGAAAAATCAGCAAATTTTCCAACTATTTTTCACCTAGACAAAGCGATAAAATAATCTTCAGCTTCCCACTCTAGATAATTTGAGAAAAATTTTTACTCTGAGTTGAAAGAACATATAACTCCAGAAATATTAATCTGACTGCCAAAAACTTTTCAACCAACCATTTAGGATTTCCATCTCCAACTTTTACTCTCCCCAAAATCAGCAAATTTTCACCTAAAGAAATAGATAAAATAATTTGCAGCTTTCAAGTCTAGATAATTTGAGAAAAATCTGACTGTCGGAGTTGAGAGAACATATAAATCTAGAAATATTAATCTGACTGCCAAGAA
>NZ_JBNHEQ010000035.1:45272-47277 GCF_050016015.1 Dapis hubbardiae BLCC-M172 | reverse complement strand
TTTTTCCATCAACCATTCATAAATTCCATCTCAAATTTTGCCTGTTCCCAAAAATCAACAAAATTTCCAACGATTTTTCACCTCCACAAACAGAGAAACTAATATTCAACTTCCGACTCTAGATAAATAGATAATTCGGTGATTTTTTTCAGTCTGAATTGGCAGAAAATATTAGTCAAGAAATATTCATCTGACTGCCAAGAATTTTTCCATCAACCATTCATAAATTCCATCTCAAATTTTGCCTGTTCCCAAAAATAGCCAAATTTCAAGAGTATTTTTGATAAAATAACACCCACTAAACCTTCTCAAATTGCATAATCCTAGCTCCTAAAATTCTTAATAAAATTTACAGCTTGTCGCCAGCTAAAGATTGTAGATTTTAGATAAAAAAAACACAAATGAAGAAATTCCTGACTAAATCCAAGAAATGCTCACTCACAACTTAAGATCAACTACGATGAAACTAAAATTTAGGACTTAAAACCTAAAACAAACCTAACATGGTACAACTAACACCAAATCCCTCATTTAGTTTAACAATTCGCCTCGAAACTCCTAACCGTGCCGGAATGTTGGCCAGCGTTACCCAAGCCATCGCATCAGAAGGAGGCAACATAGGCCATATCGACCTACTCGAACAAAGTCGTCAAATCACACTCAGAGAAATTACAGTCGATGCCTACAGTACAGAACATAGTGAAAAAATTGTTCAAGCTGTCAAAGCTTTACCAGAAATAAAAGTTGTCGATCTCTATGACCGAACCTTCAATTTACATCGTGGTGGTAAAATAACAGTCCAAGGCAAAATACCCCTCAAATCCCAATCTGACCTATCAATGGCTTATACTCCAGGAGTAGGTCGAATTTCTAAAGCAGTTGCGGAAGACCCCGAACAAATCTACAATCTCACCATTAAACAAAACACAGTAGCTATTGTTACAGACGGCAGTGCAGTTTTAGGACTAGGAAATCTTGGTCCTGGAGGCGCTCTACCAGTTATGGAAGGTAAAGCTATGTTATTTAAGGAATTTGCTGGAGTAGATGCTTTTCCTGTTTGTCTGGCGACTCAAGATACTGATGCTATTGTCGAGACAGTTAAAAATATTGCTCCCGTTTTTGGAGGAGTTAACTTAGAAGATATTGCTGCCCCCCGTTGTTTTGAAATAGAAGCCAAACTAAGAGAAATATTAGATATTCCAGTATTTCACGATGACCAACATGGTACAGCAATAGTAAGTTTAGCTGCATTAATTAACGCTCTAAAGTTGGTCAAAAAATCTATAGAAGATATTCGCATCGTTATTAATGGTGCTGGTGCTGCTGGAATAGCGATCGCTCGTTTGTTACGCAAAGCAGGGGCTAATACAATTTGGTTATGTGACTCTAAAGGTATAGTCTCAAAAAGTCGTACAGGTTTAAATCCAGAAAAACAAGAATTTGCTGTTGAGTCTTCAGGTACTCTCGGAGATGCTTTGGTAGGGGCTGATGTATTCTTAGGTGTTAGTGCACCGGGAGTTGTCACTCCAGAAATGGTACGTTCTATGGCAAAAGATCCAATAGTATTTGCAATGGCTAATCCTATTCCAGAAATACAGCCAGAATTAGTTACAGGAGATGTGGCAGTTATGGCCACTGGTAGGAGTGATTATCCAAATCAAATTAATAATGTTTTGGCATTTCCAGGCATATTTCGGGGCGCTCTAGATTGTCGGGCTACTACCCTCACGTCTACAATGTACTTAGAAGCTGCTAGGGCGATCGCTTCATTGGTGAAAGCTTCAGACCTTGACAAGGAGCATATTATTCCTTCAGTATTTGATACAAGGGTAGCTACGGCTGTTGCTGGTGCGGTAGCTCATGCAGCTCGCCAAGAAGGTGTCACGGTTTAAGTAGGATTTATCTAAGTTATTTTACTCTACTTTTGAAGACTTACGCCAAAATTATAAAATATAGTAAGTCAAAACTATAGCGCTACAGTTATAGACAAGCTCAATGGCAAAAA